>JALURH010000167.1 GCA_027017025.1 Thermofilaceae archaeon | reverse complement strand
GGGATCATTAGCTTAGTTAGCGGCGAAACATCGCTCCGCAGGCTTTCTTCTTCCAACTCTATTCCTTGCTGTAAAGCGAGTATCGTAGCACCATGATCACCTATAAACCCAGAGACTATTATTTTATCACCCTCTCTAACATTCTTGTCGACAATAAGTCTGTTAGCTATACCTATCCCAACAGTTGTTATTAGTACCCCATCGAGCGTTCCTTTAGGCATTACCTTAAAGTCCCCTCCTATGGTAGCTATATTTTCTCTCTCTAGTACTGAGAGAAATGAGTTAACTATACGGTTAAGATCCTTCATCGGGAAGCCTTCCTCCACCACTATAGAATCCATAATTGCTAAGGGCTCTCCACCCATCATTAATACATCGTTTATTGATCCGCAAGCAGCTAACTTACCAATATCTCCACCCGGGAAGAACGGAGGGTTAACGGTATAGGAATCTATTGATACAACAATAAACCTATTTCCCCCTATTGGTATTGCCGCACCATCATCGGGGAAATCTATCCCAACTCCCCCTGAAACCTTCTTTAAATGTTCATTAACTCTACTGAATATAAGGTTCGATAAGAGTACCTCCATCTCCTTTCCTCCAGCACCATGGGCAAGAGAAACCTTGTCCTCGATAATTGATCACCCATCCTTTAACCACTTCATCCACGTAGAAAACTGTTTTTCCAACTCTTTTTCAACTTCCTCCCTTCCTGCACCCCCTTCAGTGGCTAATTCTATCATCATCTCCCTATAGAAATTTAGACTCTCGATGAATTCTTCCCTCCTAATTCTCCCTATAACAGCACCGGCGTGTACAAGCACTATGTCACCCACTTGAATACCATCGGCAGCTAGAACAACCGTCTTATAGGCTCCACCACCAAAATCTACCTGTGCTATAGGACCATCAATTTTTACAACTTTTGCGGGTACAGCCCAGCACATTTTTCACCACCTCACGTAACACCTACCTCCTTAGCGATATCCTCCGTTAACCCCCCTCCCCCAAACCTAGCCCATACAGCGCATGTCCCCTCTATTGAAACCATACATGGGCCCCAAGGGCTGCTGGGCGTACATCTTTTCATAAACATCTGGCAGTCAGTAGGTTTAGCTACCCCGAGTACTATTTCAGCACACCTACAGAGTGGAGGTAGATCATATTTCCATTTCTCAGGAGTAAGGGGATCTAACCCATACTCCGTGAAAGCATCGTATTTAGCATATTTTTCTCGTAGAAACCATCCACTCATAGGTATAAATCCTAATCCCCTCCAAGCTGCATCCCTAACCTCGAATACTTCATTAACAGCTTTAAGAGCTGCCTTATTTCCCTCCCAGGTAACTGCCCTAGTGTACTCTATTCTGACTTTCTTCTCACCATTTTTCAGCATCTTTAGGATCATAGCTATAGAGAGTAGTAAGTCTATAGGCTCGAACCCTGAAATCACTGCTGGTATACCGTATTTTTCAGCAAGGTTATTCCAAGGCTTAGCTCCAATAACCGTCGATACGTGTCCTGGAGCTATGATACCTTGTACCGGGTTTAGTCCTCTATTAATCGCTTCGTCAATAGCGTACTCAGCTGCGGGAGGAGTGAGCCTCAAGACGCTAAGAAATTTTAGCCTACTTGGTACTGCATTTTTATTTAGGGGCACAGCATAGCTAGGTGCAGTCGTTTCAAAACCTATGCCGAAGAAAACAGCATCCTTAGATAATCCTTTACGTATAGCATCGAGGAAGCCATAAACGATCTCAACCTTACCTCCAAGGGCTTTAGCTTCAGCTAAGGATTTTACACCTCTAATGGGTCTAGCTGTAGGGAGCTTATATGCATCACCAAACGTATATACAGTTATACCATCTAGAGCTAACTCTATAGCCCTATTAACATAGTAAGAAGGGGTTATACATACAGGACAGCCAGGACCAGCTACCAGCTCAACCATTGGGGGCATAAGTGTTCTTAAGCCATAATAAACTGTGGTCCATTCATGGGTACCGCAGAAATTCATTATTTTTATTGGTCTACCTGTACTCTCATATATATGCTGAGCATACTTACATATAATATTTTTAATAGATGCGGCTAAAGGTGTATTTCTACGGAAAATTCTTTCAATTAAGTTTATGCTCATACTATTGCTCATAGCCTCACCAATCTTTCTTCAACAACACTACTCCCTACTTCTCCAGAAAACATAAGATATGCATAGTATTAAGTCCTACTCCTAGCCACCAACACTTTATAATAATCCGTTTGTCCCTACTGTTTCATTTTGTTTAAGACTGTTGCTTTTTGTATTTGTGGTAGGGCTTCCACCTCGCCTATAGGGATTTGCTTATCCTTATGGGGCTATGGGTGGCGTTCAAGGCTAACGGCACGAGCCTCACATCTACGTTTAGCTTAGTGGGGCTTGGAGCAATGCTCCCATCACCACCAATAGAGATTGAAACATTTAAGATTTCTGCCCCTTATCTAACCTCTAGGGGTAATAGCTTTGCATGAATGGAGTATTGCTGAAGGTATTATAGATTCTGTTCTCAGCTTTGCTTCAGAGAAAAATGTTAAAGAAATAAAAGAAATTATGGTAGCTGTTGGAGAGATTTCACAGCTAGATATAGGGATAATAGATGAAGCTATAAAGCTTCTCTCAAAGGGTACAGTGCTAGAGAATACAGTTATCCACTATAAGGTAGAGCCAGCAGTATTTACATGTAGGAAATGTGGCTCTGAGTGGAGCTTCACTAGCATGAAGGAGCAACTTGAGAACGAAGTTGACGTAAAGATCAAGGATACTGGAGGAGAAGAAGACCTGCCTCTACACTATCTTCCAGGCTTAATTTACATATATATGCAGTGTCCATCCTGTGGAAGTAGGGACTTTGAAATCAAAAGTGGATTTGGTGTAAAAATCAGTAAGATTGTAGCGGTGGTGGATAAATGATTGACTATAGGTACACTATAGCTAGGAAAAAGCTCTCAAGTATTAAACGTATACTCCTAGTCTGTAGTGGGAAAGGTGGTGTAGGTAAAAGCATTATTGCTGCTTCAATAGCTCAAGCCCTAGCTGAGGCTAGGAGAAATGCTGGAATACTCGATCTTGATCTCCATGGCCCATCTATCCCATTAGTGCTGGGTATCCGAGAGATAGAGCTTCATAGCGATAAGGGTGGCTTATACCCTATGGAGGTAGGTAACCTAAAAGTTTTTTCCCTATATTTTCTCTCCAGGAATAAGCCTATACCTATTATAGGGAGAGTAAAAG
>JALURH010000166.1 GCA_027017025.1 Thermofilaceae archaeon | reverse complement strand
GCTTTATATATGTTTTGATACTTTAATATCAATAAACTAGTAAGTGTTGTATTAGATCTTAGGGAAACGTTAAACTCTTAGCCTCCAAGATCTATGTGGTATATTGAATTCTAGAGCAAGAAACTCGGGAAAATTGGAGAATCCATCTACTTTAAACCACCTACCTGTAAACTCCATGTTTTTAGGCTCGGGAACAATCTCTATTTCCACATTATCCTAGGGAGGAATCAGAATTAGATCCTAGGTAGAGTTAGGGTAGATATGATAGATTTTATTCTCTCCCTATATATCTCTAGAACCCAGCTATCGTAGATCTCCTTACTCCTAGCTAAGTTATAGAGGGATCTAAGCATTTCCAGACTTTTCTCGAGGTGACCACGGATATTTCCTTCTTCATACCCTAAGCCATTGTATAGATGTAGTTGTCTCTCACTCCAATCCCCAGGTTGATCCATACCTGGAGCATATTTAGGGATCATCCTCTCAAGCGTTTCATAGCTAGCTATTCCACCAACGAAACTAATCTTACCTTCTGTTCTCCATAGTTCCTCATCTGGGCCATAGAGAGGCATATCGTAGAGATTACTTGCTAAAGGGGTTATATCCTGCATGGCTATAACATATATCTTCTTTATCCCCCACCTCAGAGAGAAATCCTCAATCCTCTTTATACTATCTATAGATATAAAGCCGTAGATAACTAGTTCCTCTACTTTAGCGTCTCTACTAGTAAATATAGTATATGCCTCACGTAGAGACTCTACGAGGGAGGAACCAGTAGCTATAGTATCAGATACTATAAGGATATAATCCCCTCCGCCAATATTGCCGAAATCCCTATATACAATCTCTACCTTCCTCTCTCTATGATCCCTGAATGAATCTACAATATACCTTGGTCTAACATATGCTTCCAGCATAGCGAAGCCCAACGACTTCAATGACTCATGCAATTGGTACCCTAGGGATGCTCTCAAAATATGCAGGTAGATGATAGGTAAACTAGGGTTAACTAGCTCAAGAATAATTTTTGCAGCCTCGAGTGAAGCTCGGCTATTAAGTTCCTTAAATTCCCTACCAACGATCTCTGGCTTACAGGCTATCTCAGAACCCTCAATAGTATCTATAATATAGGTATTGGTTAGCTTCTTATCCCATTTTACCCGATATAAACGCGTCGATCCCCTAAGTCCCTCTATATCTAGTCTTTCTGTCAAATCAACCTTGATTCCATGCCTATCTATTATTTCATCAAGTTTCGTCTTCCCTAAGGTAAAAGACAAGTGCCCTGGCACAAATAAAGTAGGGGGATTTTATTAACTTTTCTCTAGGAAAAATATGTATCTCGTATCAAGGTACAACTTTTATATCCCTACTAGTAGCTGCTTCACGAAGCTCTGGATCATACGTCGCTATGGATGCACCTAATGCTTGCGCTAATGCAATAATGATGTAATCGTTGATTCTCTGCGGCGGCTTCCCATCCTCTTTAAGCATCTGTAAAGCTTTCCTATAGGTACCTATATTCTCACATACATAGAATGTTCTAGAATCCGTAAGATACTCCTCTATTTTTTCGCTTACAAGCTCGGAGGATAGATTTAGTTTCCTCAGAGTAACCCATAGGTACTCGTGGAGCACTATAGAGGGAATATATATCCTCTCTGCTTCGTCCAAGAGTTCAGCAGCCTCTAGGTGTTTATCACTATCCTCGATTGTATCATGTACCAATATATCTGTATCAACCAGTAATCTCATCCAGTACCTCCTCGACACCCCCCTCTATATCATCCTCAGTAATTCTTCTTCTTATCTTTACCGTAGCCCTCTTCCTGCCATGTGGCTTAATCTTAATGACACCCTCTTCTTCATCGAAGTAGAATGCTAGATAATCCCCAGGTTTTACACCGATCTTCTCCCGTAACTCCTCCGGGATATGTATCCTATAGTCCTCTGAGACTCTGACAAGAATCTTATTCCTAACCACGTATATCCCCCAAGGAACAAATATGGGTTCCATAATATATTCTACTCTCCTAGAGTTTTCCTAGAGAGGAGCTTACTATAAGCTAGTGGTGTAAGGATTATGGTAACGGTTATGAAAGTATATATAGGCATCTGCAGTGGGTGGGGTAGTTGGGAGGCAACTCTAGTTAGCAGAAAGGCTATAAATGTAGCTAGAATAGCGAAAAATATGCGTATCGATAATGCAACGTGTCTAATATCTATTTTATCCCTTACATAAGGATACAGCGCTAAACCGAGAGTTACTCCCCCTAGCCTAAAGAATATCGTCTCCCTATATACAAGATATATTGCCTGAATAAGAAAAGCATAGATTACGGTAATTGGTACGATCTTCCTAGCATCACTGAAGAATTCTTTCTTCTCCAACACGAGTGCTGCGAAAGCTATCACAAACCCTATTAGGGCTCCACCTAACACATCAGTGAAATAGTGAACTCCTAGGTAGACCCTAGAGTAACCCACGAAGACTACCACCATGGTTGCGAAGAAAGCTAGGTAAAGATTTTTTCTGTCAAGAGAGAGGTAGGACCAGAATGTAGTAGAGGTCTGTGCATGTCCGCTTGGGAACCCATATCCTCTAGCCTCAACTCTCCAGAGAGTTTTGGGGGGTCTAGGGAGCATAAAGGTATTCTTCAGGAATACGTTAACCCAGCCACTCGTCGCTAGAGTAGCTAGCAACTTTACACCTAGAGACGGGTTTAAAGCAACGTATATGATTGTTGTAAAAGCTATGTATGCTGGCTCATCACCCAGATTAGTTATGATCCTCCAGAAGGAGTCTTCCCGTCTAGATAAGTAGGCTAGAACAGCAGAGAATAACAGGATAGCTATAAGAGCTAGAGACAATCTATCTATACTGGAGGATATCTTACGCATAACAATTAATATCCTACAGTAACAGTATTAATACTATTCTCGGCGTTAACTGAAGAAAACCTCAATACCTACCTTATAAGTATAAGGTAGTTTCGACCAAACCTCTTCTCAATCCTAATATAACCCTTATTCGACAACCTTCTTATATTTCTCCAGAGAGTTGTCGTAGGTTGATCCACTAGCTTAGCTACCTCGCTCTGGAAGGCGTGGCCACCAAGTGAGCGTAGAGCTTTCAATATTTCTACTTCATCTTCTCTAAGTTCCTCGAACTCCTCCTCAACCCTGAGTTTCCTCATAACTAATATTCCGGCAAATATAATTGCAGCAATAGCTACTCCAACAATAATATAGAATACGTTATTTGTTGTCTCCTTTTCCTCCGGGGAAGAAGGCTCTACAGGCTCTCCAGTTGTCTGACCAGTACCCGTAGGCGTAGTCTGGTTCTGTGGCTGTACGGGCTGTTGTTCCTGTTTTTGTTCTTGGCTGGGTTGCTGTTTACTCTCGGAGGGCTGAGGCGTAACAACTACTGGAGGTGGGATAGTGTACTCTATCCTTATGGAGCCTTCCGGCATAATTATAATAGGTTTATTATCCCTAACATCTATCTGGAGAGGCACTTCGCTGAGATCAGTTATAACTGAGTACTCCGGGAGTATTATTACAGCCTCTATGGGTAGATCTGCTTGCAGTACCCATATATCCCTATCCTTAGTAGTTAACGTAGCAGTGAAGTATGAGATATTGAGTAGCTTTGACTCAATAACATAAACCCTTATACTGCTACTATCGATTTCCTCATAGGCTATTAGACTCTGATTTTCATCCAGAATTATTATACCATAGGTATCATCCGGCTCACCTATAAGTCTGACCGTAATGGTGAGGGAATCATTTAAGGGCTTAACTATAAGATTCACTAATACGTATCCATCAGGGTATACGGTGAGTTTACATTCCTCAATAATATATTCTCCCTGGCTATAAGATATATTTGTGAATAGAGCTGCGAGGAGCACTATACCAAGTATTGCAGCTACTTTATGTTCCAAAGATACCCCCTAATATAATACTGTTTTTGGTTAAAATTCTATGTACCTCCGCTACCTGAGCTCTGCTTACCTCTATTCTTAGAGTTAGGAGGGACTTGTGGTGAAGAACGTCCTTCCCCTGGAACACCTTTTTTCTTACCCTGTTGTTTACTTTGTCCATGCTTAACTTTCTCTATGGTATTCACTACGCTAATCAACTTGTTGAATATACGTTTAAGTTTAGCTTTCCCGTGGATATCCTTCTTAATCTCTTCAAGTAGCTCCTCTATATTTGTGTTACTTAGCTCGGGATACTTTTTGCTAAGGATTTTCTTCTTGATATTATATACAAAGAATGCTGCACTAATTCTCCTAAGTTCTGCGTTAACCAAAGCAAGTCTACTCCTAACCTTGCCTAGGAGTGGGCCCGATTCGTTTACCTTCCCCTGGGACGCTAGTGATATGCCCTCATTAATTAACTCTTCTATGGAATTTAGTTCATTCAAGATATAGCTGAAATCGTACTCAACTCCTTCTTCAGTAAGGCGGTCAATTATATCTCTTAGACGATTCAGAAATTCCCTAGACCTATTGTAGGCTACAATTATTGAACCATTCCTATTAGCTAAGTGTGTTTTACCAGCTTTAGGACTCCCAACCTCTATACCCAGTTCGGATACTACCTCACTCAGGAGTTTTAGTGCTTCACCATAGCATCTAATAGAGTATATAGCATATACTTTGGCTTCAGTATAGTTCCCGGAGGCATATAGCTCCCTCGCTCTACTCAAGTTATAGTCTCCCTCCTCTATACAGCTAGAGATTAACTCTAATGTAGACTCTAGGGCAGTATTTATCGTAGTAGTTGATAGGAAACTATTCACTTGTGATAACTTATATTCCGCTAGCTCCTTCAATCTAGTGGCATTCTGGATCAATACTTCAGCGCTCCTCTCTTCTGAGCCACTTTTAGGTTGGGATAAGATAGTGGTTAATACACCTAGTGTAAGTATAATTAATATGAGTACTGCAGTTAGCCTAGTTACCCTACTCATGGTATCCCCGGGAATCATAAAATATTTGTGGAAAATAAGGGATATTCTGGAAAACTTCTCGGGAAAGTAGTGAAAAATATATTCCACTATATAAACATTTCGATATGGTACCGCCCCAATTTACACTATCCCGTATCTTACACCATATTTTAAGCAAAGATTCTTCACCTTTGATTCAAGGATTCTACGGTACCTCCTACCGGGTTGACTAGAGCCTCTAAACAATTGTCTATACCTTGGGAGTAAATTGGGGAAACTATTTCCTAGAGCCCTATAGTAGAGATCTTTCCCTACACCATGTAGGGTTAGTGTTCCAGCAAAAACATAATCTACCCGGTACTCCCTGGCAGTTTTTATCATCTCCTCTAAATCCTCTTCTGAATCGGAGATAAAGGGTAGAATAACCGCTGTCTGTTTAAGTCGCCATGCTTCTCTTGGTCGTAGCTACTGACTCTAGCATAGAGAACAACTCTCGTTTCTCTGATCTCGTCTAATCTGTTAGTTTTCTCTCCAAGGAGTCTTTTAAGCTCTGATTCAGGTATTCTCCTCCGCCCACCAACAGTGTATACGACCCTTATTTTTCCCTCTCTAGCCCATCTCTGAACTGTCTTCGGATGAACACCAAGAAGCTCCGCAACCTCCTTTATGCGATAGAGTTTCTCCATAAAAACACTATTTGCTCCTTATGATACTTAATATTCACAAAAATACTTAAGATTACTTAAACAAAAAACTGCCGGCAGCCCTATTTACCATAATGTCATCCTAGCCTATACCACCATAGTTTATCTCAATCCTAGTTAAACCATCTAGATTTCCTTGATGAAATCCTCTATCGCCTTATTCACCTCCCTTGGCTTCTCGTAGATAACCATGTGTCCAGCATTCTTTACAACTATTAAACGTGAATTCGGTATGAGCTCGCTTATCTTCTTATTCTCCTCTGGAGGAGTTGCTTTATCATCTTCACCAACAATAACTAGCGTGGGTACCCTAATTCTACCTAGCCAAGGCTCAGCGTTATAGCCCTTAAAGTACTTGCTATATCTATAGGAGTGGGGAGGAAGCCTCTTAAGGTAATCCACGTTATCTTCCGCAAATTCCTCAAATACTTTCTTCGGAGTACTAGGACTAAAATATAGTTTAGAATATATTCTCTCCGTTAAGGGGTTCCTAGAGAAAAACAAGGGCTTCCATATTAGTGAAGGTAGGTACCATATAATGTAGTCTAGGAAATCTATTCTCATTTTAATTAAGGAACCTATTAATACAACCCCCTTAACACTGTGGTCTCTCGCATATAGTTGGGCAACCATCGCACCAAAGCTATGGCCTATAACAACTGTATCACCACTATCTACACCAATAGCCCCTAGAAGCGAGTCTAGATCCTCTACATAATCCTCAAAGCTAACCTCCCTAGGTTTATCTGACTCACCAAACCCCCTCTGGTCATAGACGATTACGCGATACTTCTCCCTGAAATATGGTACTTGGTATTTCCAGTTACTCATTTGGCCGGGGAAGCCGTGGAGGAAAACAAGCGTTAGAGGACTACTATATTCTCTCTCCCCACCAGAATCATATACCTTTAGCTTTACTCCCCTAACCTCAATGTACGATGCTTTACCCACAAAATCTGTCTCCATCAATATAGAGTTTATAGCGGGATTATTTTAGGGTATCAGCTTAGAATAGGGCTTCACTACACCTAGTGTCTACACCCAATTCTTTGTCCTTAGAGAGACTATATGTGAAGACTCTAGAGCACTCCCTAAATTCCTCGAGGAACCTAGTTGTTTCCTCAACATCTCTAAAGAAGTAATGCCTTAGGGTTATTTCACCATCTACGCTAGAAAGCTTGAGGAGGTGAAAACCATCCGGTGTCCCTAAGATTGCCAGTAGAACCTTAAATACATGTTCTATATTCCCACATGGCGTTAACGTAAACCACGATACTTCGAGGATATTTGAGGAAATATTGCCTGGAAGAATCAGTCTACATGTATCGAGTTCCTCAATATCTATGTCCTCTAGGCCCCGTATACCCCTAAGTTCTTTAAGTAAATAATCTACTTGTCCACAGTCCTCTAATATAATTTCTTCAGCACCACATACTACTTCGACGAGAATATCTATGGGTTTCTCACCGTTTAGCTCCACTAGGTCTCTCCGTACTCCTTCAAGTAGTCTACATAGATCCTCCATAACCTCTAGACATAGTTAACAGGTCGATAAAAAGAAGTTTTCTACTCCTCAAGTCCTCCTCCGTATATAGTACTCACAGTACTTATCTCCCCTCGCTATACACCTAGCTTCTATAACCTCCATTTCCTCAAGCTTTGCATCCCAGAGCCCCGATAACCATCCAGCTATCATACCCCTGATTATCGCCCCCCTCGGCTCCCCCGCCTCTCTAAGTATCTTACACTCAAAACTATCATATACGCGTAGAATAGCTTCTTCCTCAGTAAGCTTAATTACCTCTAGCAACCCATACCCAAACATTCTAAACAACTCTTTGGCTAGCTTCACAGCCTCTCTTCTGCTAGATACAACTTTGCTATAAAAATCTTCAAAGATTTTCCTAACGCCGTGGTAGAATGAGTAGTATAGTAGTGAGCCGAAACCTGAGCCGAGGCGAGACCACCCTTCCCTTAACATTCCCTCGAAAACACCCTCCCTAATGAATACTACGCGCTGTCCCTGGAATGTAGGTGGGAAAGACCATATATCTACGGCTACGCTATCGAAGAGAGGTTCCGCATAGTTTACCTCTATGACATCATCAACCCTAGAAATCCTTGAGAGAATTTCGGGGAGCATATGTTCTCTACCCTTCATATCTGTCGCCAGCAATATCCTAATTGGTTTCTCGGGGTAAGGCGACGATACCTTTAATTGGAGTATAGGAATATCTCTCTCCCTGAACTCATCTAGTATGCTAGCCAGTATCCCAACCTTACTTACAGCCTCGTATCTCAGTATAACCTCGAAGAAGTAGGGTTTCGTATTAGGTAGGTAAACAAATCTACCAATCTCATACTCGCTTGTCTTTCTCCTAAATTTTTCGTCAATAGGTTGGTATACCACAATTATCTTTTTATCCAATCATATTAATCTATTACACTTATGTAATAAAAGAATTAGATAGTTTACCGAAACATGGAGAGACTCTAGTTATAGTAGATTAAGACAAAAATTATTTTTATAACTAGTATTAAGGTGCTTAGTACTCACCTACTGTTCCATGCTCTTTTGCGTATTCAATAGATTTTAGGTAAACCAAGTATCCTATTGAGAGGGTAATAATAGACGATATAAGTAGGGGTACTAGGTAGCTAGTTAACTCGGGAAGAGGTTTAGCTTTTAGCATAGCTTTCCTAAGCATTTCAAGTATATATGTTTGAGGCATAATGTAGGAGAGCTGTTTTAGCGTCGATGGAAGTAGTTGGTATGGGAACCAGACGCCAGATAGGAAACCGCCTAGCATCGTGAAGAACCATGTTACGGGATCCCACCTCTTGGTTATAATCTGTACACCCGCACTTATCATACCTAGTCCCCACATAACGGCTACGCCAAGCATTATTGCTACTACTGTAGCTAGGGGATCTATGTTGAATTCTACGCCGAAGGCATATGCTACACCCATATATATTATAAATTGAGTGATGCCAAGAATATATCTGAAGAGGACAGAACCTATTATAACCTCATATAGCTGTGCCGGGATAAGCAAGCGCCACATAAGGTTCCACGGGTTGATAGCCATCCTAGGGGACTGTAGGGAAGCATATATGATGTAGTTGTAGGCTAAACCCACTATTAGGAAAGATAGGAAAGAGCCGTATTCAGCTATCATTTCTGGGTACTGTATCGATACATATGTACCTAGGTAAGCGTACGTTAATGCCCCAATCAACGTATTTAGTATCCAGAAGAATAACTCGTACTTATAGGATAGCCACTCCTTGAAATCAATGTAGATAAAGCCAAGTAGTCTCCTAAGACCCACATCTACCACCTAGTAACTGGAGTATTGCTTCCTCTATGTCTAGCTCAGCTCGAGTAAAAGATGCAATCTTTAACCCGTTATTTAATGCTAGTTTCAATATTTCGTTAGCTACCTCAACTTCGTCTTCACTAACAATATACTCGACTCTACTATTCTTTTTCTCAACCCACTCTACTCCGCTGAGAGCACGGATATTTTTCACAAATTCTTCAATCCTATCTTCTGGAGTACCTGTAAACTCTATTCTGAATCTCTGTCTAGAAGTTAAGGGCATAAGTGACTTAAGTTCCTCTACACCTTTAACAGCTATCACCCTACCCTTATTTATTACAGCTACTTTATCACATGTTTCTTCAACTAGTTTCATATCATGTGTGCTGAGGAAAATTGTCCTATCTTTATCCCCGAAGTGTTCTTTAACCATCTCCCTGAACCTAGCTGTAAATAATATATCTAGACCTTTAGTGGGTTCGTCGAGGAATAGTACCTCTGGATCGGGTAGGAGAGCCCTAGCTAACGCAACTTTCTGCTTCATTCCCTGAGATAGTCTCTGGTACCACCTACCCCAAGCATCTTTGTCTAGGTCAACTAGCTCGAGAACTTCCTTAACCCTATTCTTGGGGTCTGGAACTTCGTATGCAACAGCGTAGAAATATAGGTTATCGTATGCCGAGAGCCTCCAGTAGAAACCCCGCATAGCGTCCTCGGGTAGTACACCTATCCTCTTCCTAACCTCTAAGCTATCTTTCACAACATCATAGCCCATAACTGATGCATAGCCAGAATCGGGGGTTAGGATTGTTGTAAGGATCTTAACCGTTGTGGTTTTCCCAGCACCGTTGGGGCCGAGGAAACCAAAAACTTCTCCCCTCCTGACACTAAACGTTATATGGTCTAGTGCTACTATATACTCAGATGATGGCTTCCTAAGCTTTGCTACGTTAGCTAATTTCTGTTTGAATGTTGTTTTATCATAGGTTTTGTATAGATTCCTAACCTCTATTGAAAACATCTTTTACACCTCTGTTAATTTTTAATTATTTTTTTTGTAAATGTTAACCCATTTTCAAAAGTAAATTTTATAAAATAAACACCAGAAGCAATACTACTAATATCAATAGTATTATCGA
>JALURH010000165.1 GCA_027017025.1 Thermofilaceae archaeon | reverse complement strand
TTCCTAGCCAGAATGGAGTAGAGATACTAAAGAATGGCTTATTATTAACTGTATCAGGTTATTTAATATACATATACGCCAGAATCTCATATTTACGTGAAATATCGTGGGTAGGAGCAGGATTATTGTTTCTAGGCGGAATATTATTCACAAGATACTTAGACATAATTAGCAGTAGAATAGATAAATACAGTTACTATTTATCCCTTGTATCAATAGCTGCATACCTAGGATTCATATACTATATGGCATCTGGAACAAGGAATTACACAGCATATAGTCTACTAACTCTCACCTATCCCCTCCTATTCATAATCTCAGAGAGAATAGAATTAACAAAATTTATTCCTCATAAAAGAAGGGGGCTTACCGGCCTTATACCACTTCTAGGGGGTATATCCGTAATTATATTATTAATATGGAACAATGTAGCATTCACTCAAGGAACAGCGGCAGCATCAATATTATTAATCATCCTAATACTCATAATGTTTAGAATCGAATATACGAATATTAAACGACTCCTAAAGATAGGGAAATGGTTAATGAAATACCAAGCAATACACCTAACAACCGCATATATAACCGCGATACTAGGCCTATCAACATATATTGTATTTACACACATACTAACTAAATTACCAGTATTAGATGCGGCAATACATCTTATAGCTCTAGGATTCATTGGAAACATGTTATTAGCCCATGGCCCAGCCATACTAACAACCTTTAAAGGAAGAAGTCTCGATGAAGAGAAGATAAGACTCTATCCATATATTATCCTAAACACATCCCTAGTAACAAGGATACTAGCCAATACCGCGAAGATACTCAACACCAGTATCGCAACCCAGTTATATGAAGTATCTGGGCTATTAGTCATATTATTAATACCAGTTTTCTTCATAATGGTTATGGAGGCGGCCAAATAGTTTCACAAATAACTGGGGGTCATCAACACATATTATATACATACTAGATACATATCCACCCTCCACATCATCCTAATAGATATATATTTCCATCAACCCAATTAATTGGGGCTTACCCCAGTATATGTATAGTTTCACAGGGGGTGGATAATGGGTAGAAGTGTCCCAAGCTACACCATACTACTCGAGGAGACAATTAAGAGAATTCAAGATATTGGTAAGAGAATGGAGGGAGATAATGAGAAGATAATAAAAAGAATAGTGGAATTGGCGAGGAGTATGCAGGGACCACTATATTATAACTCCATACCGGATATACGCTTCCTAATCATACTAGTCAGCTTAATAGACATTTACAAGAAGCTGGAGAGGCTGGAGAGATGTTTATCGAGGGCTGGATCCTCAAAGTAGACATTGACTCAAAGAGGGATAAGATAATACTAGTAATTAAAGATGTTAATGGGAGGTATAGAGAATTACCAATATACTATACACCACATGTATATATAGATGGGGATAGGGAGGAAGTATTACGTATATTAAGAGGGTTTCAAGACTTTATACTAGATATATATACAGAAAAGTGGCTGGTGCCTCCATGGTATGATAAAGAGAAAGAGATATATGTAGCAAGATTCTCAGGAATAGAGGAGTACTATAAATTTCTAAGATTTATTAGAAGTGAATATAGGCCTGAGATAAATTTATATAACACAGTTCCAAGCATACCGCAGAGATTTCTCCTAGGGATAAGGGCAACACCATCACTACTAACCCAGATATATGTAGAGGGAGGAAGTATATATGCTAGAGACATTGAAGATAGAGAGGCAATAGAGATTACCCCACCCCCATTCAAGAAAGTAGGGATAAAGATATTCAACTGGTATGGAGAGATATATAATCCATGGAGAGAAAAGCCGAAGAAATATATTATAATAAATAATAACTATACCGTAGAAGTAAATGATATCGACTCACTAACTAATTATCTATGTTACTTAGATCCCGATATAATTGAGTTTAATAGTTCGTTAATCTATAGGTGGTTTTTAAGCATTAGACATGTAAGGAAGAGACTATTTAGACGTAGAAGGGTATATATATCCTACGACTCTACAGTCCTAGAGCCCCATGAATACCATGGATTACTAGAACTAAGTAGATTATCATATACAGATCTAGGTAGAGTCTCTAGATACAGTATTGGGAAGATACTGACAACTATAGAGGCGATTGAGGCGATTAATAGGAGAATGGCGGTTCCAGAATATAGGATTGATGTAGAGAAGCCGAAAACCATCCAAGACCTATATATTGTGGATAGAGGAGGAATATACTATATACCTAAACCTGGAATCTATTGGAATGTAGCCCAGTGCGATTTCACGAGTCTGTATCCCAATATAATAGTTAAGTATAATATAAGTAACGAGACGGTTAATAAAGAGGGTTGCAGTAAATATCTTGTTGCCCCGATCAAAATCCATAAAATATGTATGGATAATAAGGGAATCGTTCCTATAGTATTAGAGAGACTTATTAAGAGAAGGGTTTTCCTAAAAGACTTGGCGAAGGAGACAGGGGACCCCTCACTATATGCTAGGCAAAACGCTATAAAATGGATACTAGTTGCTTGCTTCGGATACTTGGGCTATAGAAACGCCAGATTTGGGAAGATAGAGGCATATGAATGTGTAACAGCTTATGCCAGATACTTACTCGATAAAACGATCGATATAGTTAGGAGGAATGGATTTAGAGTAATACATGCGATTGTAGATAGTATATGGGTATATGGAGAAGAAGCTACTCTAGAGGACTATACTAATCTATGTAGGGAAATATCTAGGGAAATAGGGATAAGAATGGAGTTGGAGACATATTATAAATGGTTATATTTACCTAAGAATAATAGTAGACCCCCTATAGCTCAGATAAATAGATATTATGGGGTAGACTATAATGGGGAGATTAAGGTCAAGGGTATAGAATTGGTTAGGAGGGATACACCACCATTAATAAAGAGATTCCAGAGGGAGGCGATAAACATCCTCTCTAAAGCAGATAATTTAGATGAATTATCCCAATACATAAAGAAAGTTTTGAGCCTCCACTCAAAATATAAAGCCAAAATAGTGGATGGAGAGGTGTCTATAGAGGATTTATTGATAACCAAAAGAGTTACTAGAAGATGGAGTGAATATCGTGGTAAAAACCTATTCATAGATGCTATTAGAAAATATAGGCTGCTTGAGGGAGATGTAGTTAAATTCATCGTCACAAGTAGAAGAGAGGCTGTTCCAATAGAGTATTGGAGAAAAGGAATGGGGTATAGTAGGGTCTATTATATATCTAGATTAAATAAGAGTCTAAATA
>JALURH010000164.1:2842-3319 GCA_027017025.1 Thermofilaceae archaeon | reverse complement strand
AGGATCGTTCCCCTAAATAACGTTAAAATATATCTTTCAAAGCTCTTTGAGCCTACGAGAATCTACTCCCCAGTCTCGGGTAGAAGATTCAATGTAGTGGAGGAAGGCGACACCTATACAATAGGTGTAGGCTATCTAGGCGAGTACGAGCTTGTAGTTATAGATCTAAGGTAATATACACCTCTATTTGTTATCCTCCACCAGCAGGTGGGAAAATATAGATTTCGTCTCCATCTCTAACCACAGTATCTAGCTTATCGAGGAACTCTATGTTTAACCCATTAATTAATACCTTGTATAGCGGCTTTAAGTCATTACTCTCCGTAATTTCATCCAATAAACCCTCTATCCTCGAGAGGATATCCCGGAGCCTAACATAATCCTTATCCTCTAACTTAACATCGATTTTTTTCCCAAATTTCTCCCTTAGTGTTGCAAAAAACTCGACATGAACTATCATGTCTAATGTTAGAGGCG
>JALURH010000164.1:0-2832 GCA_027017025.1 Thermofilaceae archaeon | reverse complement strand
ATAGGCGAAGGATAAGATAAAAGTTTTTTCTTACTTGTGTAGCATTAAGCTATATAAATACATTTTAATACATCTTTAATGAATGGAGAAACAAGGAACAGCTCTAGTTAAAGCCTTCCTAGAGGTTTTCGGCGACAACCTAGTTTCTCTAGTCCTCTATGGGTCTCAGGCTAGGGGAGACCAGCATCCTGGGAGTGATTTAGACCTACTAGTAGTTCTGAGGGAGCTACCTAGGGATAGATTTTATCTCCACAGAGCCCTAGATAAAGTTGAAGATATACTGAGCTCTCTCCTCGGGGAAAAAGAGCTATTTCTCTCACCTATAGTACTGGATGTGGAGAGAGCATCTAAGCTTAGGCCACTATACCTCGATATGGTTGAAGACGCAATCATACTATATGATAGGGACTATTTCTTCCAGAGAGTATTAGATAGATTATCTAGGAGGCTAAAGGAGTTAGGAGCTAAGCGCGTGAAGATAGGTAGGAAGTGGGTATGGGTTCTCAAGGATAAAATAAGTGTCGGAGAGGTAATAGAGCTTGAATAATGTTGAAATGGCTAAAGGTTACCTAGAGGAGGCTTATAGGAGGATTAAAACAGCTAAGATAGCTCTAGGTGAGAAAGCCTATGCCTACTGCATAAGGCAGTGCCAGGAGGCTGTAGAGTTAGCTCTAAAAGCTGCTTTAAGGCTCTACGGGATCGAGCCCCCTAAGTGGCATGATGTGGGACCGATTCTTGTAAGATTCAAAAATAGGTTCCCACACTGGTTCAGGGAAATTATACCAGAGCTAGCCACTACGTCTAGATGGTTAGGGAGGGAGAGAGAACCATCCATGTATGGCGACGAAGAACTCGGCTTACCCCCCACCGAACTATATACAGAGCCCTATGCGGCAAAAGCGTATGAATCAGCCCATACTCTTGTCAAAGTAGTTATGAAGTTGCTTAAAGAGTATACTTCGGCTACACCCAATAGTTTCTAAGTTCTCCATAGATACTGAGACTAGTTGCCCCACTCTCTACGGGTTACTTGAAGTTTCAACAGTAGGCTATATAAGTGCTAAAAAATCGACTTGAATAAAAAGGGGAAAAATTTATTCGGGTAGTAGGCCCTCCTCCTCTAGTCTATCAGCTAGGTCTTTAAGCCCAAGCTCCTCTAGTTTAGCTCTAGTAGGTCTACCCTCAATCCATCCACGTAGCTTGTAGTACTTTGGAAGCATTTCCTCTAGCTTAACTACATGACCCTTCGCCGCACCCTCAGGCATAGGCTCCTTAAGTAATCTCGGCGGTAGAGTATCATACTTCTTTCCGTCTCCGAAAGCTAATATATTGAATACTCTCTCAGCATTATAGATCCTTTCACCTATCATACTGAGCTCACCTAGGGATATATCCCAGCCTGTCGCACCAGCCACCAAGTCAACCCAGTCCTCAACCCAGGTAGCGAATGTATTAAATTTACATAGAACGAGGCTATCTACAACTGCGAACCCATCCTGGAAGGTCTTAACCAGCGAGGGCTTATTCTCCGTCGAAAACCTATCCACTAGTTGCGGTACGCCAAGAACTTCTGGAGCAATCATATATGCCCTGAGGTGGCATCCACCCCTATTCGATGTAGCATAACCTAAGCCGTGTCCTTGAGCCCCCCTAGGATCATACGCCGGGAGCTCCTGTCCACGTACAACCATAGCTAGCTCTGGAGCACCGTATTTCTCAGCTAATCTCTTAGCTCCCTCAGCTAGGTCGTCTCCAATACCCGACCTATAGGCTGTTCTCCACGTTAACTCAACTATCGCAGATGGATTACCCCAGTAGGGTACTAGCCCCCTTAGTTTTTCCTCCGGGATCTTCCCCTTTTCATATAGCTCCATAAACGTACCTATAACGTGCCCCATACTGATTGTATCAAGCCCTAGCTCGTTGCAGAGGAAGTTAGCCTTAGTTATAGCATTCAAATCATCTGTGCCTGTTTGTGCACCGAAAGCCCAAACTGTTTCATACTCGGGGCCATCGCCCTCGCCAGCATATGGGCTCTCCTTAGGCGTTCTAGAGTATCTTCCACATGCAATTATACAGCCCCAGCAGGGAACCTTCCTAATTAGTATCTTCTCGGCTATCGCTTCTCCACTATATTTTTCTGCCGTTGGGTGGACCCCTGTCTGGAAATTCCTCGTTGGGAATATACCGTGTTTATTAATTATATTCACTAGAACAGCTGTACCATACTTTGGTAGAGCCTCACTAGTTACCGGATGTTTCTTCAATTTATCTATATTAAGCTTAACTGCCTCACGGAACTTATCTTCGTTAGCTATAGGCGGCTTCATCGTACCCCTAACGGCAACAGCTTTTAGCTTCTTGCTACCCATAACTGCTCCGTGACCACCTCTACCAGCCGCTCTCCCCTTATCATTTATGAGACAAGCTATCTTAGCAAGGTTTTCTCCAGCTGGACCTATACACATAACTTTTATCTCTTTATCCCCTAGCTCCTCTATTATCATATCAGTTGTGGTATGGGTATCCTTGCCCCATAGATGCTTAGCGTCCCTAAGCTCAGCTTTACCGTCATGAACCCAGAGGTATATGGGTTCTTCACTAGCTCCCTCAACTATGATAGCGTCGTAGCCAGCGAATTTTAGCTCTGGACCCCATTTCCCCCCAGACTGTGCATCATGTATAGTATTTGTTAGTGGAGCCTTAGTTACAGAACACCACCTACCACTCTCGGGTGCCGCTGTCCCAGTAAGTGGTCCCGTAAGTAATATAAGTTTGTTCTCTGGGCTTAGTGGATCAACCCTAGGATCTATCTCCTTTAACGCTATGTAT
>JALURH010000163.1 GCA_027017025.1 Thermofilaceae archaeon | reverse complement strand
ATAACCCTCTTTGTCCCCTGTATAGCTCAGCTAATGGTTATGGTTAAGGAGAGGGGTCTCAGGACCGCTCTTGCAATATTCTTCATAATTATACCGCTAGCATTCATTACGGGGTATATAGTTAATACATTAGCACTGTTTATGGGGTTCTAGATGATACAGTGTCCTCTATGTGGATATAGGTTTAAGCTGGAGGAGGGATTAGGTAAATGTAGGGGATGTATGTTTTCTAGGGGATGTAAAATGGTTTGTTGCCCTAACTGTGGATATAGTTTTCCACAGCCCAAGAACCTAAAGCTATTTTGGAGAGGTGGTGGAGACGAATAGGAGGGAGATAGAGGACGCAATCAAGGATTTGTGGATAGCAACTGTAGAGGAGAAGAAGAGAATCATTACCGCCTCGATAGAACCAGATATTCTGGAGACCCTAGTACGTGGAGGCTACGTTAAGGTGGAGGGGGACTTAATTAAGCTAACAGATAGGGGGGAGGAACTCGGCAGGAAGATAGTTAGGCTCCATAGATTAGCGGAGAGGCTTCTCCTAGATGTATTGGATATGGAGGAAGAGATCTATGAGAAAGCTAGCTGTAGCGTTGAGCACGCTATAACAGAAGAGCTTGAAGAAGCGATATGTACGTTGCTTGGGCACCCCAAGGTTTGTCCCCACGGGAAGAAAATACCTCCAGGTAAATGCTGCAAGAAGAGGGAGGAAACATTTACCAAAGTGGTTTACACGTTAGCTGAGCTTTCCCCTGGAGATGAGGGTAGGGTATGCTACTTAGCTAGTGATAGGCTCAACCTGGTATCTAGGCTCCTAAACATGGGTATAGTCCCCGGCTCTAGGGTGAAACTAGTTAGGAAATCCCCCTCATATATTATTCAGATAGGGAACACTCAGGTAGCATTCGACGAATATATAGCCAAGTCAATATATATTATCAAGTATCACAGAAAAATCTAGTACCCTATTACCTCCCTACTATTTGCATTTCCATTGCAAACTATTTATATATTATTCTGCATCATGTTTGCACATGGAGGAGTATAATCCTTGGTGGTTTAGAGAAATCGATCCGGTGTTCGAAGAGTGGAGAAAACTTCCAGTTAGGTGGGTACCTAGGATCCTAGATGAGTTTAGCTTTAACCCCTTCTCTCTCCACTTTTTCATAGGCCCTAGACAAGTTGGTAAAACTACTGCTTTAAAGATATTAATCCACAAGCTTTTAGAGGAGAGAGACCCTAAATCTATATTCTACTTCGCATGCGACGAAGTCTCAGATTTCTACGAGCTTGGAGAAATTATAGATAGCTACTTATCTTATAGAGAGTCTTGGGGGGTTAAAAGCTCTATTATATTCCTAGATGAGATCACTTTTATCGAAGAGTGGTATAGAGCCTTGAAGTCTAGGATTGATAGAATGGTCTTTAGGAACGATGTTCTAGTTATTACGGGTTCAGCTAGCATAGAGCTTATAGCTGGAAAGGAAAGATTTCCTGGTAGGAGAGGATATGGTAGAGACATATACATGTACCCTATGTTTTTTAACGAATATGTAAAACATTTCGGTAAAATCGAGCTAGTAGAGTCGGGACTAGATAAGCTACATAAGAGGTTAGAAGCCAACAAGGTATTCTCCAAAACCTTATCTAATCTTTTCCTAAGGTACTTGGAGACTGGTGGTTTCCCCCTCCCCATTAGGGAGATGTTTAAGCATGGACACGTATTCTTTTCCTCCAAGAAAGTTTACCTAGATTGGCTTAGGTCTGACTGGCTTAAATCCGGCAAGAGTGAGAACTATATGAAGGAAATTATTACATACCTCTTGGAGACAGCTTCTTCCCCTATTAGCTGGAATAGAGTAGCTAGAAATACATCTATATCTTCTCCTCATACTGTCCGCGATTATATTGAATTTCTTGAAAACCTAATGGTTACTAAGGTGCTATACTGGGTTTCGCCTGAGGGCAGGGTTGATTATAGGAAAAATAAGAAAATAATTTTTATAGATCCATTTATTTACCGCGTACTCTCGGGCTATACTAGAGTGGAGGTGGAGGAGTCAATAATCGTAGAAGCTACTGTAGCCTCCCATATCTCCAAGTACGCTCCCATCTATTACTGGAGAAATAAATCTGAAGTAGACATAGTTATTCCATATGGGAAGAAACTGCTGGGATTTGAGGTAAAATGGAGGAGAAAAGTAAGTTATGGGAGAAGACCCTTTAAAACCGAAGTCCTAGATAGAGAAACTATACCAGTTTTCTTAGCCACCCTAGCTCCCCATTATACATCTACCCAGGCTAGGTCTTTAGACCATAAATAATTTTTTCAGCGATTACCGCATTAGGTAAGCGGGAGATGGTGGTAGATGGTTAACTTAAGATTCGAGAAATACCTTGTGGGTTACTGCGGCTATTACTGTAGGAAATGTGACTATTATACAGGTGTACTAAGGGATAACGCTAGAGGCATGCTAAATTTAGTTGAAAAACACGGGGAGCTTGAAGGAATAGCTAGCTCTAGTGGGCTTAACCTGGATTTCAGAAACTTCGTTAAATGTCTTAGGTGGCTCTCAGATATAGGGTTATGCCTAGGTTGTAGAGCGGGAGATGGCTGGTCTGCTTGTCCCGTGAGAAAATGTGTCTTAGAAAAAGGCTTAGATGGATGCTGGGTATGCAAAGATTTTCCCTGTGATAAGATAAAAAGTTTTGAAGCTATGGTTAAATCAGTTAAGGAAATCCGTGAGAAGGGTTTAGACAGATATATCCTAGATAATTTATGAAGCACCTACGAGTAACCGTATTTCCTGGAAATTAAGGCCCTACTGTGGTCTTATACGGGGCAAGGAGGCTCTAGAAACCTATATTAAAATCTACTTAGTGAGAAAATACAAAAATGTCTTAGAAGATTTAAAAATAAAGATAGTGTAAAATGTCGAAAAACTGAGACTGGGAATATGTATGCTATCATCACCGAAAACTTGACAAGAACGTATGAGTCAAGAGTACTCAAAAATTATTATGGTAGCGACGAGGACACTAGCTTCTTCTACGAAGTCTATAAGAGGCTAACTGGGAGGAGGATTATTGTTAAAGCACTAGATAGAGTATCGATAAGGGTAAGGGAGGGGGAATTCGTTTGTATCCTAGGCCCCAATGGATCCGGGAAAACAACCCTACTTAAGGTGTTAGCAGCACTTTTGCCACCAACCTCTGGGACAGCTAGAGTAATGGGTTTTGATGTCGTGAGGGAGAGGAGGGAGGTTATTAAAAGAGTTAACTACATAACTTCAGTACTCGCTGCTGGAGCTTGGGCTCAAGTAAAGCTATCTGTTAGAAAGAACCTCGAGTTTATGTCTAAATTATTCGCTACCCCCCTGGAGAGGGTGTTTGAAGTAGCTAAGAACCTTGGCTTAGGGGAGTTCCTCGATAGACCGTTTGGAACCCTCTCAACTGGACAGCAGGCGCGGGTAGGGCTAGCCTTGGGGCTAGCGAAGGATACTCCTGTTTACCTACTTGATGAACCTACCCTCGGTCTCAGCCCAGAGGCTTCGAAAGCTGTTAGGGAAACACTTACTAACGTGAATAGGGAGAGGAAAGTTACTATAGTTTATGCAACACAGCACCCACTCTATGCAGAGGAAATGGCTAGTAGAGTAGTTATATTAGGTAAAGGAAGGATCCTTGTTGATGGGAACCCGAAAAAACTAATTAGGGATTCTGGGGTGAGGGAGTCTATTGAGCTTGAAATCTATAATCTCTTCGGTAATATTAGGGAGCTATTAGGCGGGATAGTTTATGACTACATAGATATAAGAGGTATGGATAGCTCGTTGGGGAGATATTATGTAAGAATGGGTGTTAAAGATAGTGACGAAGTATTACCTAGGCTTATTGAAAGGCTAGTAACTAGGGGTGTGAAAGTGAGGAGGCTTAGGGTGTGGAGAGCCAACCTCGAGGATGCATTCCTCTACTATATTGGGAAAGCGGGGAAATAACGTATGGGTAGGTGGGAGAAGATAGTCTATTGGGTTAAGGTTAACGTAGGGTGCATTAAACTCATATATTCGACGGTAGTTGCGGCTATGTCTGTTTGGTGGATGTGGAACCTACCTTTTCAGGTAATTCAAATACTTTTCAGCCTCCTACTCTTCAAGTACTTCGCTCTATCTGTTGGCGGTACCGCACTCCTCTATGGACAAAACGTTATGGTTTTCATAATATCAGGGCTTATGATTAACACCTATCTTGATACAGCTTTAAACGACTGGTATCAGCACCTATCATCTCTCTACCGTGGCAAGTTTGCAACGGGCGGCGTAATGTTGTCAATGAGAGACTACCTCTATCTAGCTGGAGTTTCACCACTCACATACCTCTTCGCGAAGACAAGCTGGAGCTTCATAATGGCTACAACACTATTCTTCTCCTATTTCCTCCTAGGCATTTTTATATTCGGCTTCAATATCCCATCCAACATAGATATATGGTCCATACTAGTTCTCTTGGTGCTGGGAATCATAGCATGTAGTGGCCTAGGTTTAATTTCGGCATCAATGTACTGGATCGCTAGCACCTACAAGGGGGTGGAGCCAATCAGGTTCTTTATAAGGCTGTTGGTCCCCTTGGTAGCTGGGGTATATATCCCTAGGGAGGTGTTACCTGGGGAGCTGGTTCTTATAGGAGACTTAATACCCCATACATATGTGATAGATGGTGTTAGAAGAGCATTATTTAGTGGTGCATCCCTAGCAACCCTAGGGTGGAACGTAACTGTTTTATCCATCCAAGCTCTAATATTAATTCCAGCAGGAATAGTTATGCTAAAGTACTCCTTGGAGCTGGAGAGAGCTAGAGGAACGATATACTAGAATCTATTTAATCCACCCAGTCTTTACCTCTTTAATATCCCGCATATGCGGGTCATCTGAAACTATGGTTAAACCATATTTCTTGGCTGTTGCAACTATAATACTATCAGCCAGGTATCCTATACCTATGTCTTATTTCTGCAGATAACTCTGCGATATCTGCATCAACATTCAATACTTTAAAGTCTTTTCGGATAAGCTCTGCTCTTAACTTAGCGACTTCCCTACCTTCTTTCTGGAGGACTAACTTGTATACTTCGTGGATAACTATAGCTGATATGAATTTCCTTCTCTTTAACCTTATCTCTCGGTAGTTCTCCTTAAAGTCTCTTCATCCATAGAATAAAAATGTTCAATAAAGAACCTGGTATCATATTAGGCTCATAAATCCTCCTCCCTTAGAAGATTAAGTAATTTCTTCATCTCCTCGGGAGCTGCATGCGATGACCCATCTCCAGCTAAGTCGGCAACCGTTCTAGCTGGCTTAAGGAGAATACCATAACCAGTATCAATAACCTCTAACCTAGTCCCTTCCCTAATGTTATATTTCCTCCTAAGTTCTGCCGGGATAGTTATCTGCTCCTTCCTAGTAACCACAACTTCGTACTCCATATTCATCAGTACTGCCATGTTAGTACTACATAAGTTTTATACTACGGTATATAGAAACAAGATAATTATTCATGCCCTAATACTAATTCCTGCCGAAGCGTTCTTAGAGCCTTAGACGAAGGCAGGTTCATCTATGCTTATCACCGCCTTCACCACTGACTGAAACATTAGGTTATAGCCTTGCAACATAGTTATGTAACTAACAATGTTACGAAACACTGGTATTAATGCAGGGCTTAGCCTATATGGGAGGCCTATGCCGTTAGCCCTAACAATCACCCACGACACCAAGGGACAAGTAAGCCTCTACCAGCGAAGCAAAAACCCCATTACAGCACAGTTCAAACAAAATAGAGCGGCTGGGGAAACAGTAGGGATGGATATTATTTAGATCAATGAGACCGTGGTAAAGAAGTATATTATTTAAAGAACCCAAATATTTTCTCCCTAACTTCAGGATCTAAGATGATGAAATCAAATATTGTTCCACTACTCCTGCGGAACTCCATATGTTCAATAAGCTCCCTATATTTGCCTCCAGCTATACCATTAGCCAGTATAGAGGCCCCCTCAGCAGCCTCCTTAGCCTCCCTGGCTCGTCGTCTTATGCTTCTAACTCTAGCTTTTATACCTAGGTCGCTCAAGAAGTCCTCTATAGCTGTAAATATCCCTTCTCTCACACCAGGTACCCTAGTGAATCTACCGCTTAACAGTATCTCCCTGGGCTTCCTAACGGCAACTAAGAGGGTGGATATATCCTTTAGTATAGCCTCCACCATAGCTTCATAGGCTTCCCTGGCCTTAGCATCCTTCTCGATAAGTTTGGAGAACTGGTCTGGCATTACACTGAAGGGCTTAAAACCAGCTATATCCGATATACCTCCCCTAAATAGGAGAAGCTTGGAGAACCCTGGGTAAGCGTTAGCTAATGCATATGCTAGCTCTGAATCCATAAACCCCATACCTAGATAGCCGGGCCAACCAATAGTACCCCCAACTCCATCAACTATCTTGCCTTTCTCCACAGCTATTGCAGCTGTATATGCGAAACCTATTTCAACCGCTACTAGGGAGACCTCGGAGTAGGGTATACCGTAGAGCTCGGCTTGATCCCTTACAGCTGCTACAACTGTATACACTTTATCGGCTGTACCCATATCTATTCTATTAGCCTTCCTATATCTTGGTACAGTAGGTAAGTGTATTACCCCCGGGGAGAACCAGATATTTAGGTCACTATTCTTCTTCATTAGGAACATTAGCTCCCTTAAGCCAATAATCTTTAGCCTCCTCTTCACATCCTCCGCTGAAACAAAAGTTGCTAATTTTATCTCCCAGTCCTCAGCCTCCCTAGCCCGCTTAAGCGGCATACCGTAGCCACATGGACCAACTATAGCGTCTACTTTCCCATACCTAGCTTCAATGTCCCTCAGTAGGTCAACTACTACAGCAGGATTCTCCGTTAACCTATCTCTGGGGATAGATGTATCAACTATAGTTTCGCCAGTTACGTCGTCGAATCCATAGATATCTATACTCATCGTACCCGGGTCAATACCTATGGCTTTAACCATATGCTAGCACCTACTTGGTGTAAACCCTGGCTCCAATATTATTAGGGCTAGAATAGAATATTAGGCCTCCCCCCTCTTCCTCAACATATTTCCCGACAATATTAGCCAGCTTTTTAGCGTTTCCCTCCCCCCTCACTAAGCCATAGAATGTTGGACCCCAGCTCGGCTGGCAAGCACCATATGCACCACTCCTGAGCATAACTTCTATCCCCCTCTCAACTATTGGTGAACAATAAATTCCACCTTGTTTCTCACTCCAGAACTCGCCTAGAGCCCTATTAAATGCTGTAATGGCTTCACCAAATGTCTCAATATCTTCTTCAACTATTGCTGGGATCATCTGCATTAAAGCTATTCTTGCAACTCTATCGGAGAGCTCCCTAGGCATAGGTTTAAGAGACCTAAGTATCTCTTCTTCCCGCGCCTTAATCTTAAGTATTTCTGGTAGCGGCTTATAGGGTAATGCTACTACAAAATACCAGTTCTCAGGTATAGGATACCTAAAGATTAGTGGAGGAACCATTCTACCCCATTTATCTCTACGAAAGCCTCCGTCAACAATAAATCCACCATACATAAATGAGTATAGACCTAGTGCAGAAATAATGCTTCTACCTAGAGCTAACGCCAGCTTCTTTAAGTCGACTTCAACACTATATAGTTTAGCTAGACCGAGGCCCACAGAGAGTGCAAGTGCTGTCTGCGACCCCATACCCACGTGCTTAGGGATGCTTTCCCTCACATTAATGTAGGCGCCCCCAGTTATACCTAGAAACTTTAAAGCCTCCCTAGCGAATCTCTCTGCACCCTCTATATCCTCTCCCTCAACTTTTAGCTCACTACTTTTCCACAACTCTACTATAGTTCTCGGATAGTTTATCGTAAAACCTATAGTTCCGTAGAGCCTACCTAGGTCACCCGTTAAATCTATATTACCTACATGAAGGTGGGCTGGAGCCTCTACCCTAACGTGTTCAGCCATATTATAAATGGATAAAGTGGGAGTAAAATAGTTATTACTACAAGTTTCAATTCTCCGACTCTAATTTTCTTCTCCAGTACTTCTCTATCCATGGAATAGAAATGTTTAACAACCATTAGGAAGGATATGTTAACAGTATCGATAACCACTGGCTTACTCTCTTCAATACTATATTCTTCTTCACTAGGTACAACTAGGGTAGTGGACTGAGTAAACAATGTCTTAAGTTACCATAGGGTAGGGCTATTCTCTAGATTCCTTAACTATATTGAGAACCTTTTTATATATTTCTAGTGCTAGTTTTTCGTCTGTTACCCCCTCTACTATAGCTCTTCCGTCAGCGAATACCACGATTCTATTATCTCCGAATCTTAGCCTAGCGTTAAATGGGGTCATATACTCCACATCTACATATTTACGTAGCTCATCGCCATTGAGAGCATTTATGTCTATTACTTCATCAGAGACTGGATAAATCATTACAGCTGGCGACCCACATATCCTCCTAACCCTATACTCTATACCAGAACCTAGATACTCGAACTTCTTTTCAACACATATGGGGCAATCCTTTCTGCGTTTTATCATAAACTTATCGACCTCCATATTCAGGCAGTCTACAGCGAAAAGCTCTCCACCAACCCTCATGCCTAGGAGATACTTTATACACTCATTAACAGCTATTGTAGCAGTAATAGTCGTAGCCGTATTTATTACTCCCCTAACTTCGCATGCATCTTCTCCACCAATTGGAGGTGTAGGTAAGAGACACTTAAAACAGGCAGTTTTTCCAGGTATTACCGTCATCGTCATACCGTACCAACGCTCAGCTCCAACAAATATCCAGGGTATACCTAGCTTCACTGAAACCTCGTTAATAAGATACCTTGTCTCCATGTTGTCTAAGCCATCGAGAATTATATCTACATCACCTACTAGCTCTAAAACATTACGTGGATTCACCTCAGACACCACTGGTTTTACCTCCAAGTCTGGTACAATTTCTCCTAGCCTATTTGCACAGGCAATAGCCTTTGGGAGAGATTTCTCCGCATCATCATCCGAGAAAAGAAGGGTCCTCGGAAGATTACTTATATCAACGTAATCCCTATCAATAATCTTTATATACCCTATTCCAGCTCTAGCCAGCAACTCGGCTTCAACAGACCCTGTTGCACCACAACCCACGATAGCTACCCTAGCTTTCCTCAGTTTTTTTAAACCCTCTACACCTACCTCCTTTAGTATAATCTGCCTAGAATATCTCTCTAGAAGACTCTTTGGGATATCCATAGAACCACCATAAGTTTTTAACCCTCAGCTAAGAAATAGATGGCGGTTAAAGATACTTAAGGCTTATTTACGATATCTATATTTTTCACGCTTTTCTAGATAATGGGGGAAGTATACCTAGTTTATCTCCTGTACATTATACGCTAAATCCAGAAAGTTTAATTTCTTTATTCTAGGTCATCACTATTTTAGGCAAATATAGTTAAATTCTTTTAAGCTAGAGCTACATATAATATGATATGTTTGGAGCATATGTGGTAACTACGGGGAGAATAGTTGAGTTTCTAATAGCGTGGCTTGTATCTGCCCTCACTATCTATATTGCGGTAAAAATCTTCCCCGGGAGGCAGAAGAGGGAGGATATTGGAAGCGCTCTGCTCACAGCCCTACTAGGCGAGATAGTCTATACATTCTTCGCTATAATTAATGTACCGCTGGGAGGAATAGTAGCATTCATCATATGGCTATGGATTCTAAGGAAAATATTTGATGTAGGCTGGATAAGCGCAGCTATAATAGCTTTCCTGATATGGGCTCTCAGCTCCCTAGTTGGGCTACTAGGGCTACCCAAGCTTCTATAACAATATTACATTATTTGCTATAGGGGACTAGACTATTCACTTAACTGGGTGCTTGGGATGTTTTGGCAACTAGCCGCCAACTGTTTGGCGATGGCGGCATGCAATCATAACCCGCACCTAGTGGTGCGTGGGGATGTGGCCCTCGATGAGCCACCAAGCTATATGAGGTGGCTGAGGGGAAGCCCGTGCAAGCTACCAAAATAACCTAAATACCATGTACGGGCAACATGTCGTAGAGTATTATAGTGTTGTGAAGATAAAGGT
>JALURH010000162.1 GCA_027017025.1 Thermofilaceae archaeon | reverse complement strand
ATATAATACTCTGTCTCGAAAATTAGAGCTGTTTGAGCCTTTTAACTCAGGAAAAGTTCTAATGTATGTATGTGGGCCAACAGTATACGATTTCAGCCATGTTGGTCACGCTAGAACTTATGTAGCTTTCGACGTAATCAAGCGTTATCTTAGGCTAAGAGGATATGACGTTTTTCATGTCCAAAATATAACCGATATAGATGATAAAATAATTAATAGGGCTAGAGAAGAGAATGTTGATTGGACAGAGATAGTAGATGAATACACTAAAGATTACCTTGATGCACTTGATAAATTGAATATAAAGGTCGATCTGCATCCTAGGGTTTCCCAGCATATCAGGGAGATAATAGACTTTATAGAATTGTTAATAGAAAAGGGCTACGCATATGTGGCTCCAAGTGGTAGTGTGTATTTCAACGTAGATGCTTATGATGACTACGGTAGGCTGAGTAATAGAGTAAATAGAGAGCATTGGATGCAGGAAGAATTTGCTAAAGAAAAAAGGAGTCCCTACGATTTCGCATTATGGAAAGCCTCTAAACCTGGTGAACCATCTTGGGACTCACCATGGGGTGCTGGAAGACCTGGGTGGCATATTGAGTGTAGCGTTATGTCCGCTAGGTATCTTGGGAACCAATTTGATATCCACGGAGGAGGCACTGACCTTATCTTTCCTCACCATGAGAATGAAAGAGCTCAGAGTGAAGCGGCTCTCGGGAAGAAACCTTGGGTTAAATACTGGTTGCATACAGGTATGCTCGAAGTTGCAGGTAAAAAAATGAGCAAGTCCCTGCGAAACATAGTTCCACTTAGAGATCTTTTTAACGAATATGATCCTAGGATTATTAGGCTGTGGTTAGCTACAACACATTATAGGACAATACTCAGTTTCAGTGATGTAGCTCTAGAGCAGGCGAAAAGAAATTATGAGAGACTTGTTAGGGTTACTAATACTCTGCGTCAATTACTTAAGGAGGCTGAGCCTAGCTTTAGGTTAAATGACGAGGATATTGGAATACTTAAGGAGCTTGGGAATATTCGTAGAGGATTTTATAGTGCCATGGATGATGATTTTAATGCTAGTAAAGCATTTAGCTATGTATATGAATTAACAAAAATCTTCTTCTCTAAGATAACTGAGAGACCAGAGTATACTATTCTGGTTAAGACCTACCTACTTTTAGAAGAATTTAACAAAGTTCTAGGCGTTTTAGATGAGTATCTTAACGAGGTTGTAGAAGTATTGCCGGGAGAAGAAATACTTGAGATATTAATTGATGTAAGGAATGCTCTCAGATCCCTGAAGATGTATGACCTCTCGGATAACATAAGGGAAAGGCTGCAGAAGCTAGGCATACTTCTCATGGATGACAAAGAGAAGACACGTTGGGTTATGAAGACAGTTTAGTTTAATCTCTAGGTTTTTTAACTTCCTCAAGGTTTAACGCTAATGCTAATGCCCCCTTAAGTACAGCATCCTCCCCTAGAGGTGTTGGTATAATTTCTGGCACCCTATTTATAGCATATTCTTTAACCAATTCCTTAAGCGGACTTACTACAAATTCAACATTGTTCAATGCTACAGAACCCCCCACGGTAATCAGAGAGGGGTCGTAAATGTTAATAATGTTAGCGAAACCTATCGCATTAAATTTCTCTGCCTCCCAGACTATTGCGACTGAAAAATTATCGTTATTTTTGGCTGCTTCATATACGTCTCTTGCCGCTACTCTGTTTATATCTCCGGATACCATTCTATACAGCGTGCTCTCCTTCCAATCATTCTCTATTCTTTCTGCATATGCCTTTACGAGTTTTGGTATACCAGTGCCAGAGGAATAAGCCTCCCAGTGGCCCCTTCTGCCGCATCCACAGACTATTTTACCAGCAGGATCTACAGTCATGTGCCCTATTTCAACAGCGTTTCCGTCCTTACCTATGAGCAGGTGCCCATCAACGTATGCTCCCCCACCAATTCCGGTACTTATCGTTACATAAACGAGGTTATCTCTACCTCTGCCCGCTCCAAAGTGTTTTTCGCCCACAACAGCTGTTGAACAATCGTTCAAAATTATAGTTGGTATGCCAAACATTTTCTTTAATGGTTGAACCAAAGGGATATATTTGAAGGGAAGGTTAGGAGTGTTAACTATAGCACCCTCCCTTAAGTTAAGAGGCCCGATCGATCCTATCCCTATCCCTCTTATCTCCTCTCTCCTTATGCCGAGTCTAGCTATGAGAGTGCTTGCATGCCTATAAATCTCCTTTGCTAGACTATATTCATTCCCCTCCTTTGGAGTTTCGAATAGTGTTTTAATAAGGAGTGTTCCTGAGTAGTCTCCAATAGCTACTCTAGTATAGGTTGCTCCTATATCGACAGCTATACCGTACAAAATTATACACCCTTTATACCACTAATTATTATATAGGATATGTACCCAAAGTAAATTGTGTTCAGAATAAACTATAATCTTCCAACGAGAATAGTATTCGAGAGAGGCTCATTGAATAAAGTAGGTAAAGAAGTCAGAGATCTAGGTAAGAAAGCTTTCGTAGTAACTACACGTGGAGGCTCGATGAAGAGATTCGGTTACCTAGATAGGCTAACTAGGAGCCTAGAGAAAGAGGGTATTAATACATATATCTATAGCAATGTTTCTACAAATCCTACCTCGGATATAGCTAGAGAAGCTGTAGAGCAAGCAGAGAAATGGAGTGCAGATTTCTTCATCGGCCTTGGTGGAGGAAGCGCTATTGACGTAGCTAAAGTAGCTGCAGCATCTCTTGCAACAGGAATACATCCCAGAGATTTTACACTTGGTGTGGAGAAAGTTAGGGACGCTCTTCCGGTAGTTGCTATACCTACAACTCATGGTACTGGAACCGAAGTTAATCATTATGCCGTACTTACAGACCCTAAAACTAAAGCCAAAAGAGGCATATCTGGAAAGGCACTGTATCCAAAGATATCGATTCTAGACCCTGAGATAACCTTAACTTTACCACTTAAATTAAGCCTTGCTACAACTATCGATGCTTTAAGCCATGCACTAGAGTCCTATGGAAAGAGTGGAGCAAATAGGCTTTCAATGATGTGTTCTGAGGAAGCATTAAGAACTATTTGGGTGTATGGACCATTATTAAGGAATAACCTCGAAGACATTGAGGTAAGAGAACATCTATTGTGGGCTAGTATGATGGCTGGTATAGCAATTGATATTGCTGGTGCAGGATTAGCTCATGGGCTCGAGCATCCAATGAGTGCACTCTTTAATGTGCATCATGGAGAAGGATTAGCTGCTCTGACAGTGGAGGTAGCAAAGTTTACTAGACCTGTTGTAAAGGAGAGATATGCTAGACTCGCATTAC
>JALURH010000161.1 GCA_027017025.1 Thermofilaceae archaeon | reverse complement strand
CTCTAGGTAGACCTCTACGAGCTCCCCAGGCTCTGGCTCCACTAGATTCGGTAGTTTGCTAAGCTTCTCAACATGTTCTCTAAACGCTTCTTTAAGTTTCTCCATATCTACTTTCCTAACTGGCTTAAGGAGAATTCCATCCTTAATTTCAACTATAACTTCATCCCCTTCCTCGATACCTACAGCCTCTCTAATGGCTTTAGGCAGGATAATATATCCCTTTTTTCCTACCCTAAGCCTAATGGGCAAACTATGTCCACCCATAGTCAAACTTGGTCAAACTATATAAGAATTCCGCTAGGATAATTCCCCCTGGGATAGAATATTATTCTGCCTCCCTATACAGTATTCTAATTGTTCGCTTAGGGTGGCGTAGGTCACGTTACTATTTCTTGCTAGAGACTACAAAATTCTAGGATACTGCTATCCTTTATTCTCTGGGGGTGATAGAGTGGATGGGCTATACAGAAATGTACACCCTCTAGCATCTTCTGTTTACCCCATGTAGGTAGTTTAGCTCCCTTCTTTCCCGGGAGCCACATAAGGTATATCTTGAAGCACTCACCTACATGCCTAAACCTGTGTTTAACCTCTATGTAGTCTAGAGGCTTGAAACCTAGTTTCTCCATTTGCCACTTTTTCATCCATGGGCTCCAGTGGCCCTCTAGGCCTATAGTAGCGAAGCCGCTAGCATCTTTTTCGCTTTCAACCATGTTCTCCACTAGGATTTTGCCGAAACCATGTCCCTTAGCTCTCCTAAGAACCCAGATACAGTTCATAACAATGATACCGCTACCATGTATAGGGTAACCCGATACCTCCACTGGAGCATACTCGATTTGACCTACAACCTCCCCCCTATAGATAAGTATTTTCTTGCGGAACCCTCTGGGTATAGCATCCCTCAAGTAATTAGATCTCTTCCTATATTTTCTAAAAGGGATAGGTGAGAGACATTTATACATATATCTCTCGTAATCCTCTCTAAAAGTAATATCTATAATCTCGTATTCAGGCTCCACAGCAAATATGTATTCTAGTTTTCTTTAATTATTTTCTAGGGAGGAATTGGGTGGAGGTAATTTGTATAGCTAGGTTAGCTATTTTCTCCAGTAAGTATTTAGAGTATGGTGTGGATAAAAGATTGTGGGTAAAGACGTAGGGATAGGGCTTATAGGTGCTGGTAGTGCATCCTTCGGTTTTGTAACCCTATATGATATAGCTAGCAGCGAGGTCCTAAGAGGATGTAGGGTTGTTCTCGTAGATATAGATGAGAGGAAACTGAGAGTTATGGCTAAGGTAGCTGAAATCTTAAACCAGTACTTCAACGCAAACTTAGAGATAGAGACCTCAACCTCGCCGAACAGAGGGCTTGAGGGGCTAGACTTTATTATAGTGTCTGTTGAGAAGGAGAGGATGAAACGCTGGAAAATAGATTTCGAGATACCATTTAGGAACGGTATAAAACAGGTCTTGGGGGAGTGTGGCGGTCCAGGCGGCCTCTCACATACACTGAGGGTTGTACCGCTTATCCTAGAGATAGCTAGAAGTATTGAAGACCAATGCCCAGACGCCTACGTATTTAACTACAGTAACCCTGAGGCAAGAGTTACCTACGCGTTGAGGAGATATACAAGGCTCAAAGCATATGGTTTATGTACAGGCATATATGAACGTATACAGAGTCTAGCTTCCTTCCTCAACTATGGACCCGAGGAAATAGATATAGTGGCTGCAGGCCTTAACCACTTCACCTGGATACTTGAGTTAAGGGATAGAGAAGGTAAAGACCTCTACCCAGAGCTCGACGAAAAACTAAGGATAGATTCAGAGTTCGAGCCTCTCCTCAGGAGACTCTATTACGCTTTCGGGCTTTACCCGTCTCCAACAGATAACCATGTTGGCGAGTACATAAGCTTTGCCTGGGATCTAGTGCCAGACGAGATAAAAGGTATGAATTGGATACGGCTTATTGAGGCACAAGGGGAGGCTATGAGGAAATATGTATACGGCTTAGTTGATGGCTCCACAAGTGTGGGGGAGTTTGAACTCCGCTTCGATAGAGGGAGAGCAGTTAAGGTAATTAAAGCTATTGTAGAGAATAAACGCTACCTAGAGTATGCGGTTAACCTACCTAACCAGGGGATAATAAGTGGGTTACCAAGTGATATAGTTGTAGAGGTGCCAGCTATAGTTGATGGCTCAGGTATATATCCAATCCATATAGGGAGGCTGCCGGATCCCATAACCTCTCTCCTATATACACAAGCTATTATACAGAGACTATCTGTAGAAGCCGCATATGAGTGTTCACGGGAGAAAGCGCTACAAGCCCTACTAATAGATCCAGTTGTAAACAGCTATGAGGTAGCTGTGAAAACACTTAGCGAGCTACTAGAAGCACACTCAGATATGCTTCCAAGATTTAAGTAGATCTGCACCTTAGCTGATTTCCGCTAAGTTAAAGCCCTAGAGAACTGATTCTACGAGTAATATTTAAGTAGGACCTATGGGTATGGGAACCATGAGTATGGGAACCATAATTCCCAGATCGGAAGTTGAAGAAATATCTTCCCCTACTGGTTGGGTACTAGTTTTTGGGAGAAGAAAAACTGGTAAAACTTTTCTACTTAGGAGAATGGTGCCTCACGACTACTACTTTTTTGTGACACGTGGTGGAGAAATATTTGATGCAAGCAGGGAGGAAGTTGAGGCTCTTTCATACCCTGTTTTCCTGGAGAGACTAAAACGGCTCTTAGCCGAGGAGGTAGTTATAGTAGTTGATGAGTTCCAAAGACTACCAGAGATGTTTTTAGATTTCCTCCACTATATTAAGCCTTTATCAAAAGCTAAGGTAGTATTAGTTGGGTCAAGCATACAGGTCTCGAAGAAAGTATTATCTAAGCGTAGTCCCCTGCTAGGAGTGGTTAAGCCTGTACGTATAGGCTTAGTGAAGCCTCTAGATATAGTCTCAGCTTTATCCAGAGATATGGAGCCGTATAAAGTGTTGCAGCTAGCTCCTCTTCTAAGGGATCCATGGATCCTGGAATTCGTTGATTACAAGGAAAGTATTGAGGAGGTAGTTAAGCAAGTTATCCAAGCAATTAGGTTTAGCTGTAAAGGGCTTATAGGAGAAGTCTTCTTGGAGGAAGATAGGGAATTAACAGAGCGATACGAGGCTGTGTTGAGAGCTATAGCTGATGGATATAGAACTCCAGGACTTATAGCTAACTATGTTTCAAACGTAATGGGGGGAGTATTTAAGTCCCATGATGTTAAGAAGTATATTTTAAATCTTCTGGAGATAGGTTTAGTTAAGAGGGAGAGAATATTTTCTAGGAAAAGATACTTGTATCGTATAGAGTCACCCCTACTAGAT
>JALURH010000160.1 GCA_027017025.1 Thermofilaceae archaeon | reverse complement strand
TATTTGAACAATATGCATGACGCCATAATAGTCGAGGGGTTAACTAAAGTATTTGAAACCAAGGAGAAAAAGGGGTTATTTAGAGGCAAAAAGAAGAGAATAGTTGCAGTAAATAATATACATTTCAAAGTTGTAGAAGGAGAGATTTTCGGGCTCCTAGGTCCTAATGGTGCAGGAAAGACTACAACTATAAAGATGCTTTCAACACTTCTCCTACCGGATAAGGGAGAGGCTTGGGTAAATGGATACCATATAGTAAAGGAGGCTAGTAAAGTTAGGGAAAGTGTAGGTGTCAGCCTATATAGCGATAGAGGATTCTACTGGAAACTTACTGGAAGAGAAAACCTGAAATACTTTGCATACTTGTACCATCTTGACTCTAAGACGGTTAATAGGCGGGTAGAGTATTTACTAGAGTTAGTTGATCTAAAGGAGGATGCTGATAGGCTCGTAGAGGAATATAGTACAGGTATGAAATCGAAACTGAATTTTGCTAGAGCATTACTTCATGACCCACCAATACTTTTCTTAGATGAGCCTACAATAGGTTTAGACCCTAACTCAGCTAGAAGCATTAGGGAAATTATTCTTAATTTCAAAAAGGAGGGGAAAACTATCCTCTTAACTACCCATAATATGTTTGAAGCCGAACAACTCTGCGATAGAATAGCTATCATAAATAAGGGCAGGATAGTAGCCATTGGAACACCCAGTGAGTTAAAAGAGTTTGTAAACAAGAGAAACATAGTTGTTATCGAAGCAGCAAATATCTCTGAAAAAACAGTATCAATTATTAAGAAGGTGGATGGAGTATCTAGGGTAACCTACCGGGTCAGGGACCCTCAATCAATGTTAGGTGAGATCAGGGTTGCAGTTAACGGGAATCTCGATTCCATACTTCCTGATATTTTAAAACTAGTGATGGATTCCTCAATGCGTGTAATATCCATTAGCCCAAGTGAGCCCACACTAGAGGATGTTTTCGTAGAGTTAACTGGTGAGAAGTTTGAAGAAAGTTAGAGATATAATAACTATTGCTTGGGCTATATTTGAGAAGGAAATCAAAATATGGCTACGTTATCCAGCTTGGATCTTCACGTTCATAGCTCTACCCTATATGGTTTCCGGCTTTTTCTACGGTATAGGCTACGCCGTAGCCGGCTCCAACGCTTTAACCAATTTTGCCGAGAATACTGGTATAACGAACCCCTTCCTTTTCTACACTATAGGGACAGCTATGCTGCTAACTTCGCAGTTAATCATTAACGATACTGCATCATCAATCAGAAATGAGCAACTTAGAGGAACATTTGAACTCCACTATCTAGCGCCTACCCCCACCTACGTAATATGGTTTCTCCACGTAATACCCCATGCAACTATAACATTTATGGTTCTGCTAACTGCATCCCTACCCTTATTCTTTACTGAACTAAATATGATAGATCCACTATCCCTTGTATTATGTGGTATAATATTTATTATAGGTATAATACCCCTCCTAGGTATCGGCTTAGTAATGTCTGCTCTAACTGTGAGATTCAAGGAGCCCTGGGCTTTCTCGAATACATTAAATGCAGCTATAAGTCTCCTCTCAGGTTTCTTCTACCCCCTAACAGTATTTCCGGAGTGGGTTCGAGTAGTATCCCAGATACTGCCTACAACACACTTAGTTCAGATATTTAGGGAAATTATCTTACTTAATAGGGATATATTGTTAACAGACTATAGACTACTTATCCTTGCATTCCTGGCGACATCATACCCGATTATAGGTTTCTCAGTATATAGGAGGTGGGAGGAAAATGCGAAAAAACGTGGTGAACTTTCAAAGCATTAAACAATCTATAGGGAATATACTCCAAGACCTCTATGCAGCAGCCTACGCTGGTATAAAAATTTATACACGTTATCCTGCCTGGATAGCTGCGGATTTGATATCAACACCAATGTGGGTACTCATACTTCTAATACCTATATTACTATTCTTGCCTAGGGAGTCGTGGGGTGATCCAACAACATATCAGTTCTTCTTCTGGGGCATGGTTATGTGGGACATAGTATCCATGGCGCTCTGGAGCTTCGGTACCGCTATACGCAGAGAGCAGCAACTGGGGACCCTGGAGTTTCTCTTCGTCTCAAATGCTAATAGACTAGTAATGTTTGCTCGAATAATGGTATCTAGGCTCATAAGCTTCACTATAAGTACGCTATACCTAGCCTTAATTATACAAATACTATTTGGTCATCCCTTAATTATACGTAATCTAGTGCTGGTAATCTTAACACTAATCCTAGGTCTCTTAGCGTCTTCAGGGTTTGGGGCTATGTATGGGGCATTAGTACTAAGGTTGAAGAATGTTGAGGCTTTAAACAATATTTTACAGTTCATGTTTATAGGTATTAGTGGGTTATTCTTTCCCATAGAGAGACTCCCTCCAGTAATTAGGGTTATAGCATACTTTCTGCCCTTTACCTATCTAGCAGACTTAGTTAGATATGCTGCATTAGGTACAGAGACTATAATTGATCCATATATCGAGTATATTCTTCTTATAGCCATGGTCATATTTTTCAACTTACTTGGCTCCATTCTCTTCAAGAAAGTTGAGAAAAATACGAAGAAAACTGGGAAACTAGGAGTCTACTAGGTAATGTAGCCCTTTCCCTTTAATATGTTAATTGCTTCGAGGAATCCTTCATAAAACCCATTTCTAGTAACTAGATCTGCTTTCTCCTTGAGGGTAGTTGGAGCATTACCTAGAGCTACGGAGTATCCAACAACACTAAACATTGGTTCATCAGTCTCGCTATCACCTATTGCAATAACTTCGTTAGGATCGATTCCTAATCTGCTACATGCTTCCTTTAGACCAACTCCCTTATTCACGCTCTTTGGGTGTATATGTATAGCCCATCCACTAGATATCACTCTAAACCCCTTAGGATCCAATACCTTCCTTGCAGCATCTATAGCTGTTTCAATGCCAACGTCTTCAGCTGGGAAAAAAGCTAGGTCAATTATACGATACTTATTCTGCCAACTCTCGACAAGCATGTTAGCTAACTCTTCTTTAACTATCCTCCTTATCTTAGCTCCATCTTCTTCCCTACCAAGGACTACATATCTGTCTCCATACCCTACTACACCACCATTTTCCGCTATAACGTACCTCATTACTGGGAGGTAATAAACAAGTGCATGTAGTATAGGGTAAGCATTACCCGATACAAGTAAAACCTTATATCCCTTCTTTCTAAGTTCCTCGAGAGCCTCTACAACCTGGTGACTTATTATACCATCTTTATCTGTTAACGTACCATCAACATCTACTGCAAGATACCTATACACCATTACAATCCTCAGAGAAAATACTATTACCTACTC
>JALURH010000159.1:4174-10366 GCA_027017025.1 Thermofilaceae archaeon | reverse complement strand
ATTAAGAACTTTGCTTTACCGCTGATAGGTTATCCCCTAGCGTTTATATTAGTATCAGCAGTTTGTGGTTCAGCATGTATGATAGTTCTATCTCAATGCTGTACTAAAAAAGCAAAGTTTGTTATATGTGTGAACCTATCTAAGTGATTGTGGTTAATATGGTTAAGTCTATTAAATTCAGGTACTTCCATTTTACGCTTTTTATGCTAACTATTTATTGCTTCATTATGCTAGTTGCCTTAATCAGGTATCAGCTGGTAACACTGCAACTCTGGGTTGGGTTATTCTTTATGCTAAGCTTAGTCCTCCTGGAGTATCTAGGGGAGAGAAAGAGATTGGGTTGGAGGAAGAAAGCCCTCGTGTTCGCCGCTATATTTTATTTAACGCTAGTATTGGGGCCGCCTGGAGTCGATCCATTGCTAGCTGCTATACTGTTTATAGCCCTAATCCCAGCATACCTATTTAAGGCTGAAAAACATTGAATTATGGTTTTTTGTATTTAGACTGTATCTTTAATGCCACGTAGGCTTATAGATGTTCTTGTATGTATTTTATCTGTGCTTTGAAGCTGAACAAGAGGCTAATGAATCCCTAGATGAACCCCAATTACCTGGAGGGGAGCAATGCTCCCGCAGGGTGGTTGGGGAATAGAGCCGTAATAAACCCAACCATGCCAGAAACAAAAAAGCCATAATCCAACACATGAAAACACGGTTAGAGAGAACGGTACCTCTACTGAATCTAGCTGAGAAAAATTATTCTTAGCTGGAGGACTTTGTGGAGAGAACAGTCCCTATAGCCCTCGTCCTAGAATCCCTTAGAACAAATTTTTCCCCAACCTGGAGATACCATGGGTGGTAGACAAATTTGAGATATACTCTACCAGTATCTCCTGTCCTCATAGGCTCCTTTTCTAACCACGTGAACCTTACTGTACTCCTAATAGCCCTTAAGTGTAAAACTGTTTCATAACCCCTCTTAATCGTCGTGCTATGCCTCAAGATAGTTATCCTAGCCTCTATAGTGTCAATAGACTTCAGGGGTTTATTTGAGACAACCATACCCTTCTCCACCTCTTCGTACTCAATATTAGTTAATGCTAGCGTTGCTTCAACACCTGCCGAGGCTTCAGCCACAGGCAACCTATTTATGTGTATAGACTTTACTCTAGATTCGCGCCAGTTTCCATCCCTGAATGGGCCGATATATACAGTTTCTCCTTCCCTAGCCTTGCCAGACAGTATTAAACCTGCTACAACTGTTCCTACACCCTTAACATCAAATTTATCATCAATATACATTAGTAAACCCCTTTCAGACTCTTCGCCCCACCTCATCCTAGGGGGGAGGACATTGAGGAAACGAATAAGGGAGTTAATACCTGTACCTCGAGTATTTGACACCTTAAATATAGGCACAACTCTACCACTAGGCATAGCCTGCGCTAACTCCACTATATCCCGCTCCCCATCGACTAAGACAGGTATTTTTCCAACTCTCCTAAGAACATCTACTAGCTCATCCACTACCCCATCTAGTATCTCCTTACTCACCATATCGATCTTCGTTACGACAACAAATACTGGGATCCTGAGAGCTATGCTTATACCTAAGTGCTCTTTACCCATGAGGAGTAAGCCAGCATTGGCAGCTACAACTAGCATAGAGTAATCGGGTAGCCTCGCCATAACTCCCCTCAAGGTGGTTCTCAGGTAACGTTCATGGCCCCCAACATCTATGAAGGTTATGATCTTACTGGAGTTCATGTAGATCTGGGCTTCGTCAAGGGGGTTAGCTAAGCTCCAGTTCACTGGCTCCCCCCTATTGTTTAGCCCTAGTAGCCGGATTGCAACAGACGATGTCCTACCAGTCCTTACTTCATGGAGGTATCTAGCAATTCTCCTCATTGCTGAGCCCCTACCATCATCTAGATCCCCCGTGCAGAGCACACCTACTAATGAGCTCTTACCAGCATCCACGTTCCCGAGTACGGCTATAGACACGTGTACCGGTGGAGCCTCCTCTTTGCTCAGCCTAACAAGTACTTCTATGATATTCCCCTTTACACCTTTTTTCCTACCCACAACTTGTAGTTTAGCCCCTATTATTGATGCGACGGTAGATAAGTTCTCTAGCGTTCTCTCCTCTTCATCTTTTGTTAAACCCAGTGGTCTACCATCATCAGTTACACCGATAAAGTATAATGCTTCTCCACCACCCTCAGCTAGCCTATATTTCATCTGGGAGGCAAGTTTTTCGAGCCTATCTTTACTAACATCTATAAGCTTGAGTTTATACTCTATTTTACCCTCCTCGTTCTCCGGTTTGAGGAACTTTGTCACAATGTTCCCACTCTAAAAACTAAACATAATATAACTATTTAGGTTATTTGTTGTTATATTCTTGATAAATATGGAAGAAGTAGAAGTAAAGTCCCTTAAGCCTCCTAGAGCTTGGGGCCCAATAATAGCACTAGCTATAGTATTCCTAGTCATACTATCCATACTAGCGTTCACGTTGGTGTCGTCAGTTGGTGTAAGCGAGGTAGCAATAATTGTGGACCCCCTACTAGGCACAGTCTCTGGCACGGTTATTGGTCCACGATACTTCTTCAAAATGCCTTGGCAGTATGTAGTTAAAGTTAGGTACTCTGTTGAGTCGCTAGATATGTGGACCGACTATGTTACAGGTCAACGTGGCGAGTGGCCAGCAATAACTGCACTCACGAAAGATGGTCTTGAAGTACATGTAGACATAACTGTTAGGTGGAGAATCGATCCAACCAAAATTGTAAACCTCTACCTTAACTACCCAGATCTCAGATGGGAGGAGAAGGCTCTAGCCCCACTACTTCGTGAAACCGTTAGGAATACCGTAGCCAACTATATGGCTATAGAGACCATAGAGAAAAGAGCGGAGATCAGCCGGATAATCTCGGAGCAATTTATAGAGGCAATTAAGAGTGAGAAAAGCCTCGCTGGAGCTATAGTAATCGAGGGAATAGATTTGAGGAATATTGAGCTTCCAGAGGACTTTAAACGAGCGGTAGAGCAGAAACTAGCGGAGGAACAAATGAAGCTTGCTGCCCAATACAAGAGGGAGAGAATACTTATTGAAGCTAATGCTACCGCCACGGCCAAGATACTTGAAGCATTAGGTGAAGCCAAAGCTAAGATCATAGTAGCTAACTCTACAGCCCAGGCACTAGAGATGATAGGACAGGTAATAAATGCCTCAGATATAATGAATACCTACATAACATATACACTGCTAAAGGATATAGTAGCTGGGGGAGGGAACGTTTACATAGTAGTAGTTAGCGGGGAGGGGGGAGCCGCAACAGTAGTTCCGGTACCTATGCGGGGATAGTATCTGGTGTTAGATAAAGATGTGGCTTACCAGAATATTTATAGGTACATCTGGCTGGAACTATGATGATTGGGTAGGTCCCTTCTATACCTCCGAGAAATGGATGTTTACTACTTATTCGCAACTATTTGATACTACTGAGATAAATTCCTCGTTCTACTCCATGCCTTCACGGACATTTATGGAGAGACTTGCAAGATATGCTCCTAGAAACTTTATTTTCTCCGCAAAAATAGTTAAAACGATTACCCATAAGAAGCTACTAAACCCTAAGCTGGGGGTGGAGAAGGACCTAGAGACCTTCCTTAGTGCTGTTAAACCACTAAAGTATGTTGGAAAACTAGGTGCGTTACTCGTGCAGATGCCTCCTAGGGGTAGGAAAGATATACCCTATTTCGAGGATTTTCTAGCACTACTACCCAGCGAGTATAAGTTTGCTGTAGAGTTCCGTGACGAAAGTTGGCTCCAGGAAGATATATTCAAGTTGCTCGAGAAATATGGGGTAGCGTATACCATAGTTGATGAACCTTTACTACCGCCGATAACTAGGGTAACGTGTAACTTCTCCTATATTAGGTGGCACGGTAGAGGACAAAGACCATGGTACTACTACCACTATACATTAGATGAACTTAAGAAATGGGTACCTCGTATACAGGAAATTGTCGAGAAAGCAAACACCGTCTATGGATACTTTAATAACCATTTCCGGGGATATGCTCCCCATAATGCGCTTCAGATGCTCCAGCTACTAGGTATTATTAATAGAAAACAGAGAGAAGCTCTAAGAAAACTTGATGAATATTTTACTCGTGGCGAGAGGGAGAGGACTAGGGAAAGAGTATTGAGGGCTGTAGCATCTGGTGGTATTGAAGAGGTTCTACAGGCTTTTGCTGGGAAGAAGAGATTTGAGAGAGCACAGGAGATACCTGATACTGAGGTTAGGATCGTGAAACAAACACCTACCAAGATAGAGGCACAAGTAAAGAACTATAGGGTAGTTATAGACCTAGAGGAAAAAATATTAGCGCATGATTGTGCTGATTGGGAAAAAATACATGAAGGCAAAAGGTTATGTAAACATATAGCTAAGTTATTCCTGAAGCTACCCCCTAGAGTATCCTCAAAACTACTTGAGGATATAGCTCTTAATCTCGAGGAATGGTCATTTGAACCTCTCAAGTAGTTTAAACCACCTCCTAACCTTTGGTTTAGGCATTACAATAATACATTCTTTCCCTTTAATCTCTAAGGCTTCTCCCCTACAGTAGAGATAAGCTACATAAGCTGCAGTAGCTGCATCTAGTTCATCACCAGTAGCGGAAGCTGGTAAACCTTTAATACCAAGCCTAGCTAACCCCTCCCTAAGCTCAGCTAACTTCTTTTTCCTCGGTAAACCTAGGAAGTCTTGCGCCCCTCCAGGATATACTTCAATTACCTTGAAACCCTTCCCAGTAAGTAGTCTGTATAGATATATCCCCCTTTCGGTAAGCATTTTCATAGGCCCCATGGCTGGGGGAAATATGCGGATACCTAGCTTCCTCAGAGTGGAGTCGCAGTCCCTCATAACTCCCCTCTTTGGTAGCGATAAGGGGGCATCAATAGCTATTATCGACGGGGAGTATTCCATAGCTAGAGAGACTATCTCCTCATTTGAATACACTATCCCTACTCTAGCTTCCAGCCTGTTATCTAAGATGCAGAAACCAGAGGCTCTCTTAGGGCTACCAGCCAGATCTAAACCTAGAAAGAATTTATTTGGGTAACGTGACACCACGTTGTCCCTGATACTTACCTTTATAGGGTACAGGTTCTCCCTCCACTTTAAAGAAAACTATATGTGCAAACCTTACACCTCTCCTCAGGATTACTGGGAAAGCACCACCATGCACCTCTAACGTTATTTGCCCCTCGAATCCAGCGTCAACGACAGTAGGAGGTATGCTTAAACCGAGTCTAGCAAATGTACTCCTCAGCTCCACTAGCCCAGCAACATCTGCAGGCATCTTAATGTACTCAAACGTTGAAACCAGTATCTTCATGTAAGGTTGGATAACTACCCCCTCATCCACCTTAACTATCTTGTAATACTCTCTAATATCTACCTCCTCTAAGTGCTCAGGATCTATAGGCTCAGGGTTGTTAAGCAGTATAGCTATCTCATCCCCAATCCTTAGATCAACTCCATTTTCCCTAACTATCTCCTCAGCGAAAGGCTCTATCCTTAACTTACCCTCCGATACAAGTTTCAGAATTTCTTTTCCCGAAAGCATCATATGATAATGTTAACCCACAGCAATGTACCTATCTTGTGCATATTTGCAGAACCGCCTTAATGGACATAGATCGCATCGAGGATTTTGGGACTTACATATTGTTCTCCCAAGTTTTATTAAGAGAAGGTGTGCTTCAAGCCTTCTACTGGGTCTAAAATACTTGTGAAGGCTCTCCCTTATGCCTACGTATCCACCTGAGGAAGCTAGCCCCATTCGTTTTGAGATCCTTCGGATATGTGTATCTACTGGTAGCACTGGGTAACCCCAGTTAGCTAACAATACGTCTATCGTCTTGTGCCCTATCCCAGGTATCTTAGAGAGACATTCCCTAACCTTCTCTTCACCCATCTCTAGAAGCTTCCTCATATCACCATTAAATTCCTCTAGGATGAGATTAGCTAATTCTTTAATAGCCCTAGCTTTAGCTCTCTGCAGTCCAGCAGGCTTTATAGCTTCCTCTATTTCACTAAGACTAGCTCTAGCTATTGACTCAGGGATCACCCCTATCTTTCTCTCGAGCCTCTCAAAAGCTATACTGGTATTCTTC
>JALURH010000159.1:0-4164 GCA_027017025.1 Thermofilaceae archaeon | reverse complement strand
TAGAGCAACAAATTCGTCCTCGTCTATACGGAATTTCTCCCTAAGCTCCCTAAGTATTATATCCCCTATCTTGAAGCCCATTTAATACCTAAACTATTCCTCCCCTAATTAGTGTATTCCACCGTTTCCAGCACTAAGATATTTTTGTTTAAACAACCATTATTCCCTGAAGGTGAAAACATGCATAGAGAAGTTATCGACAAATATTATCTTCTCCTACATCCACGCCCAGCCTATATTATAGGTAGCGGGAAATGGGGTGAAAAAATAAATTTTATGGCTGCTAGCTGGGTAACTCCTGTAGCCGAAGAACCTCCTAGGGTAGCTATAGCCATAGATATTGAAAGCTACACCCACGAATTAATTAAGGAGTTTAAGGAATTCACCGTTAATATTCTCCCACTCAGTAAGGTTAACATAGTATATAAGGTGGGCTCTATCTCTGGAAGGAGAAAGAATAAAAGTGACTTGGTGAGAGCTAGGAAAGGCGAGAAAGTGGATGCCCCAGTTATCGAGGACTCATTAGGCCATCTTGAGTGCAGGGTTGTTGATGAACATAGTAGCGAAGATGTAACGTTATTCATAGGTGATATCCTATCAGCTAAAGTTAATACAGAGTACTTCTCAGAGAAAAGTGGTTGGAACTTCAAAAAAATCAATATACCCTTACATAACTGGGGTAGAGGTTTCTACAGCGTAGGTAGATTCATTCTTGTCCGTTAAGTATCTCCGCTATTTTCTTAGATTTCTCACAAGCCCTCTCAATTGCGTTCATCACTATGGCCTTGAAACCGCTCTCCTCCATAACATATATTCCTTCTATCGTGACTCCCCCAGGGGTAATAACCATATCACGTAGCTCTGCGGGGTGGCCGCTAGTAGCCTCTAGTAGCTTAGCAGTACCTATAATGGTGTATAAAGCTAAGTCTTGCGCTACCTCCCTGGGGAGACCTATTTTTAAACCAGCTAGTAGGAGGGACTCGTAGAACTGTAGGACATATGCGGGTCCGCTCCCACTAAATGCCGTAATCGCATCTAGATATTTCTCCTCAACAACCACCACTTCACCCATATACGAGAAAAGTTTTTTAGCTATCTCTAAGTCTTCTTCTCTAGCCGATTTCCCCTTAGTTATGGCTGTGGCTGATGCACCTACGATAACATTGATATTTGGCATAGCTCTTATAACTCTAGCTCCAGGTGCTAACGATTCCAGAAAAACTGTTGAGACAGCAGCTGCCACAGAGATCAATAGCTTCCCCTCAATTTCACTAGATATCTCCTCTAACACACCTCTGACTTGTCCAGGCTTTACTGAGAGAAAAACTATGTCAGCTTTAGACACTGCCTCCCTATTGTTTAATGTAACAGGTATCCCCCTGGATTTGAGATAATGCTTGCGTCTTTCACTCCTACATGTAGCTATGATCTCAAAACCATTTTTTAGAAGACTTCTAGCAATTGCTTCACCTATTTTGCCTGCGCCTACTACAGCTATTGTACTCCTATTCTCTAGGAATCAACTCACCTCGCCCCAATAATAACCTAAAGATTGATTAAATATTTTTCTGAAATACTAAAGGATAATTATTTAATCAGGGGAAGAAAATACTTCTTTTTCATAGAGTAAATCAATTATTTCCTCCATGTAAACCCTATTTTTGAAGTCTATTGCATTCTGCCTGAAAATAATCAAGCCCTTACTACCAGCAGACGAGGCTATAGCATCCACCCAGTAATTTATGTTCCCCAATATAACTGAGCCTGCATGCCTACTAGTGTTATACACTATAGTTAGTGGCGTACCTTTAATACCAACGATCTCACATACCGTTCTCTCCTCAAGGTGGTTTAAGGTGTAAACAGTAGTATTCAGCCACCTTGAGGAGTTCTCCCGTTCCGCCCTCCTTTATCAGGAGGACTTCATCGGGGAGTGTTCGGGGGGAACGGAGGCTCCCCACATTCTGGCTCCTTTTATACAAGTTGTATGTGGCTACGACATCTCTATCAAACTCCAATCCACATTTTTCACACCTCAAGAGCCTCTGCCCATTCAGGCTTTTCTTTAGCTTACGCCCACATATCGGGCAGAGGATTGACGTTTTTCTTGGATTTACATATTCTACCGGCAATCCACTCCATTTTACTTTATACTCGATGAAGAACTGCAATTTCCTAAAGTTCCATCTGTTGAGTCTTCTCCTTAGCCTTTTATTCTTCTTATTTATCGATTCTCGTATGTGTTTGAGGTTCTCCATTACTATCTTAGAGTTATATTTTTTCGCCTCGGAAATGATTATTGAAGACACCTTGTGAAGATAATCTTCGATTCTCCGTTTTTCTCTTCCAGAATATTTCTGTAGAATTCTTCTCATCTTTAGTGGCTTCTTAGAGAGTTTCCTCTGGATTTTTTCTCGCTTTTTTGAGTAATCCTCGTGAATCCTCTTTGCCTTATATATGTCAAGCCTAGCAGTCTTCATAACTCCGCCACTTGAATCAAACACCGAGTAAGTTACATGTTCCTCATTAACATCTATGGTCATCACCGTATTGCTAGTTTTTGGCTGTACCCTCCTCTTGAACGGAACAATAATATAGTCTTGTTTAACGATTATCTCGCCAATATCAAGCTCTCCTCTTTTCCAAGCGTCAATAAACCTTTTCTGGTATTCTCCTACGATGAGTCTTAATGTAATGTAACTTCTCGGAGAAGTAGTAATTCTTATTTTGTCTCCCTCAAACTTAAAGAGCATTTCTTCGAGCCTGATGAAGCCCCTTTTTACTTCTGGCTTTTCCTTCTTGGTTAGACCTCTTCTTTTTCTTTTCCTGAAATTCCTCAGAATAGCAGTAGCTATCTTACAAGCAGAGTGGCAATAATGTGTGTGGTACTTAGGATACCATCTCCTCTTCCATTCCTCGTAAATAGCTTTCCTAAGCCTGGCATAAGATGTTATACCAGACTCCAAGGCTTTAACAATACAAAATTCAATCATCTCTCTGAAATCTCTAAATAGTTCGTCGAAATTCTCGTAATATTTGAACCTGACTGATTTAATTACCTCCATTCTCTCTCAACTCCCTCTCAACAGTCTCTTTAAGCTTCTTAACCTTACGGCTTCTCATACCATACAGCTTACCAGCAAAGGATGTAATAATACTTACCAAGTCATCTATAAGCTCCCCTCTAGGCTCTCTCTGTTCCTTTGGCTTAATATATTCCACTAAAACCCCGCAGTAGTTTAGATGCCTTTCAACATACTTGAGACCAAATCTCGCCAACCTATCCGGATATGTTACGATTACTTTATCAATAAGACCTTTCTCAGCTAAATCGAAAATCCACTTAATCCCTCTCCTATCTCCCTTTAATCCAGACACTCTATCCCTTATCTCCTCAACAACCCTGTATCCTTTCTTCTGAGCATACTTCCTAAGTAGCTCTAACTGCCTATCCAAATCTCCATGCTATTCTTGATCATAGAAACTCACTCTCGCATAAAGAACTACTCTCACTTCTCTAATTTCATCAACCCTCTTAACTTCCTCGCCAAGCAATCTCCTTAATTCAGACTCCGGAATTCTCCTAATTCCCCACAATCTTAACTACTCTTATCTTACCTTCCCTAGCCCACCTCTACAAAGTCTTCGGATGAACTCCTAATATCTCCGACTCCTCCTTTATTCGGTACAGCTTTTCCACAACGTTCCTTAATGCTCCTTATTATACTTAAATATTACCTAAGTTGAAAACTGCACACAACCCTACTATAAACATTACTTAAGTTTTCAGCTCTCAATACCCTATACTTGACCCCAACTTTTCTTATGGCATCTAGAATATTTCTTCGGTAAACATGGTTCCCCGCTACAAACACGAGACAATATAAATATTTCCTCGCAGACTCAACCCTAATGGGATTAAGCATATCTATGAGTAACTTAGCGGCTTTAGCATAGCTTACTGGAACCCTTATTCCCATCTCATATAGATCCTTTAATCCTATCCTCCTTGTATATCGTAGGGCAGAAACTATTCTAAGTAACTCAACCCTGCTTTTACCCTTAACATAAGGTATATCTAGTTCATTGCAACCTTTCAAAGAGCCTTTCCTTATTAATCTCTCCACTTCTAGGCTCTCCAGGAAACTAGTATCGCCGATAAGC
>JALURH010000158.1 GCA_027017025.1 Thermofilaceae archaeon | reverse complement strand
ACACCCACCCTACAGAGTAGGGGGTAACGCCTTGGTTAGGCAGAGAGACCCAAGGCCCAGGAAGGTAAGGGTGAAGCCGCATAAGGGAAGCGTTGTAGCTTACGCTGTTTACTAGCTCTAATGTCCTAGCCACCTACCTCAAACATAGTCCTAAAAAATATATCGCATACAACACTATCCCTAGTGGGCCCCACTCCCACAACGTAAGTACCTTAGCTCCCATAGCATGTTACTAGAGAGCAGGGCTCACTAATAAGCCCTTAAGTTAACAGCATCAGGCTATCTAAGAATAATACTGAGTGAGAGTGAAGACTGGGAAAGCATAAAGTTGTTTATCTTTAGTTTTCTCCCAGCTACCTTATTCCTCTAGGAATATGTCCTCGGATTCCTTGTCCAGTATTTCTCCCCCGCTTTTTCTACGGGATAATGCGAAGGCTATTCCGAGGAAACTAACAGTAGCTACTCCAGCGAATGCTTCAAATGTTGTTATTGGTATCCCGAAACCAGGCAGCTCGAAAAGAACGTTAGTCTGAATCTTAAGTGTTGTATCGCTATCTAGTTCAACCACTCTTCTATCTTCAATTCTCTTATATATTACGTTCACCTCGTAACTACCCTTAGGGAGTTGTCTAAAGACTGCTACCCCATCTTCGCCTGTTTCAGCAGTTAGAGCAAATCCACCTTCGGTAGGTGTAACAGAGATATCGGCTCCTCTCAGAGCCTGTCCAAGGACGCTTGTAACTTCTACCCGTAGGTCGTAAACACTACATTTGATTATTATTTCATCGTCCACAAGGGTTCCGAGAAATGTTCTAGCTACCTCTATTCCCCTAAAGTTTACTCTGAGTTCATAAGGACCTGGTTTATACAATTTTATATCTGCATATCCTTTATCATTAGTCTCTACATTAGCCTCTATCTCTCCAGATGCTGTAACTATAGCACCTACGAGCGGGCGCCCAGAGTTGTCAGTAACTTTTACCCTGATAGGTTGCCAGTTAATCTTAACTACATACCTTCCAGCTTCTAATGCATCTCTGGATTTGATCTGAATGTAGGCTTCATTTTCTAGTATACCTAGACTACGCGTGCTCTGGAACCAATTTTTAACCGCTTCTTTATAGTTATCATAAACATCTCCACTTGGTGTTATTATCGACTCTATTTTACCGTATGATGGAACCTGAACAACTAGAAATGCTTGAACACTATTTGAGACTAAGTTCTTAGGTATGTTGGCTACAAGACCTTCTGGTGTCCACTCACCTACTTCTTTGATTAGAACTGGTATATAGATAATGTTTAATGGGTTTTTCCCCTCATTAACTACCTTAAATGTTTCTCCATAGACAACATATGCTTTTATCCAGTAAGATACTGTAAGAGGCGGTATAAGGAAGGAAGCGGCTCTAATATTGAAGACACCGTCTTTTTCAAATACGAAATCTATAAGTTCCCCTAAAACTTTAGCATCCTTCTCCCTCATATCAGGGCTAACGGAGTAAAGTATTACAATCGCTCCTATAGCTCTCCAATCGTTCTTCCTCCTTATCATAAATGCTCTTGTTGCCCCAGCCCCAATGGTCAAGTTAACATTTACATCTTCAATTACTACAAAGGCGTTGGGGAGAATAAAGCTTTCATCTCTCTTCACGATTATTGTGTAGGTACCTGCACCTACCTTTCCTACATCTATTTCGAGATGCTTGAAATCAACCCTTATTGCATCTGGATCCAACATATCTTGTTCCTCTACTTCTAGGAGATCTAAACCTTCTGGAGATTTTACGCCCACTATTGCGAATGGTGCAAAATTATCTATAACTACCCTGAGTGTGAGGTTACCAGCACCATATAGTTCACTCACCTCTCCAACATCTACCTTTATTTCACCCTCGGAGAGCTTTATCCACTTCTTATGGACGAAATACGTTGTAACCTTCACTGGTATACTTTTATTTACACTTCCTGAAGCAAGGCTTATAGAGTCCTTATATGTTAAGAGAGCTTTAGTTACACCATTTTCTTCAACTACTTTATCAAATGATAAGGGAGCAATGTCGTCCGGTAATCCCTCTGGGAAACTTACTTCCATGTAAAGATATTTAAAGCCGGGAGGCCCCATCGCTGGCATAATTTCAATAACATTTCCACTATCAAATGAGAGAAGATTTTCTTCAGTTACAGATAATATTAATTCGACTTTTGCAAAGTATTGTGGAGAATTATCTGCTCCTCTAACAAATGATGTCATGAGTAATATAGCTGCTATAATACTTACTGCTAAGATCTTTCTCATATTATTCGCCACTTAACTAGAAGTCTTGAGGAGTTATGTGGTGAACAAACTAGAGTAAAGGGTTGACAAGCGGATAACAAGGATAATACCTTTGGAATTAAATTGGAAAAAGTTTATGTGGAAAGACCAAGTAAGTACTTTTCTTCCTATATCTAAGAATGTGGAGAATTCTGAAATTAATAACCTAAGAACGAAGCAAGCTGGATTACATTTTCCACCTAGGATTATATTTTAATCCACCTGAGAGAAAATATAATTCTCCTTCGATATATTTTCTGGTTTAAGTGAGGAGGTTCACGGTTGGTAGACTTTTATAGGAGTTGGTGGGTTTTGGTCTATCAATCGTTTCCCTATCATAGCCTTTGAGGCTATTAGGGCTTTTGGGGGTAGCCCCAGAGCCCCGCATCTGAAGGTTCAATACGGCTACAATATCCCTATCCAGGACTAAACCACATTTTCCACATTCCATTAACCTACCTCGATAGGCTACCATAGTAGCCCAACAGACAGGGCAACACCACCAACTAGATAAATCTATCTAACCCCGTAGCAGTTTCGTTAGGCATTTCTATGATAACGGGTATAGGCGTCTTAAATTTCACTTGGTTAATGTATTTGCGTGTTTTATTAGCTAGTTCTTCTTCAATAACAATAAGTCCTATATCATGATTCTTCATCTTCTCTTCTAATACCTCTATAAGTTCATTTGGCGAAGAAACCTCTATACTCTCGGCTCCTAAGGCTTTGTAAAGGAACACGAATTTTTTGGTGCCTATGGCTAGTATTCTCAAAAATAACACCTCTTATAATTAAGTTGGCTCTGGAATTATTCATAAATTTAGGATAAATTAGGATTTCTCTCCTCAATAATACCTGGTGAAGCTAGATACTGAAGAGAATATCACGTAAGGTGCTGTTTGTTTTTGTGGGGGTTCGCTCACTAGGGGGTGCTGGGTTTTGGTGGGTTCGGGCTTCCCCCTAGCTAATTTTTTCATTATTGCTTTGGGCTCGCAGGATAGCCTACACAGCTAGCCATAAGCACCCCTCTCTCACACACCCCCACGCCCCCCAGCACAGGGGCAGCCCCCGTGCCTTGTGGCTAGGGGGCTAGCACTGGTCCCCGGTTTTTTATCTAGAAATATGTTAGGTATTGAAAACTATTTT
>JALURH010000157.1 GCA_027017025.1 Thermofilaceae archaeon | reverse complement strand
GGTTTATATATGGGGTTTATATTGATAAGGGTTACTATATGTTGTTCTTCCCTTATTCACTAGATTTTTCCTGTAGTAAACTATGCCGCAAGAGAATTCCTCCTCTAGTTTTGCAAAGGAAATATCCTCCTGCGGCCTAGCCAGAGGAGAGTCTACATCAGCCTTTAGAGTATCTACACCCATAAAGTTGAACTAGCTATGAGAACAGGGAAACTACCATGGTAGACGCCGCTGTATCCATTCTAGAAGCTAATTTATTCTAGCATAAACTAGTTTTACCTTATAGTGAATTTTAGGATTAGAGTTTGGGCTATATTGAGTGCTAATGAAAGTTGGTGAGCGATAATCTGAGCCATGGGGGGCTGCTTTAGTCCATAGAAGTGGTACGTTAAAGAAAATAGAGCTAAAGTAGTATACTACTGGCCCCAGAAGATTCCCATCAGTTTTATAATAAAAATACGCTAGAAACAGCCCAGCCGTAAATGAATGGAATGCATATGAAGCTTGGAATAAGATTTCCACTAATTGTTTAGAGAAAATTAGCGGGATATAATAGATGTGATAGAGCCCAAACAGCGTAGATGAGAATAATATAGCTGTTGTGCTACTATACTTCCTGGAAAGTTGCCCGAGAATACACCCTCGAAATATCCCTTCCTCCGAAATACTCAGTAACCAAGCGAAAATAAAGTAGATTGGTATGTAAATATATATAAGGTAATAGGTAGCCATACCTTAAACCTATAAAAGTGGCCGAAACAGTATAGACGACCACGTTATGAAAAATGGCTAATATAAAACCTATAACTACATAGTCTTTCCACTCATCAACTCTTTTAAACCTAGCTGGCTGAAAGAACCCCTCTTTAGCGCCTTTACATAAATATATAGTAATGCGAACTCGATTAAATAAACGAGAACGTGGATAAGAAAGCCTACAGGGTAATAATTCGCGAACAAATTAAACCTCGTTGAAATTAACCCAGAAAACCTGGAGGAGGCTAATTAGTGAAAGGAAAAGAAGTAAGGAGTCGCGAACCTCCAAGGGAATCACAGACATCACCTTTAATAACAAAAACTAGGTGTCTAATCGGTATATTAAGTTGAGGGCAACCTTAGGTAAGTCCTTGGCCTTCACAAAACCTGTTTCCCCTAGTAGGCAGAGGAGGACGTTGTTCTATTTAACGTTAAACTTTCTTTTGAGTATTCATAGAGGAACACGTGCTCCTGCTGGTTTGTTGCCTGTCCCTAAAGCATCTAGTATCTTCCTACACCTACCTTGTTTATAGCTAGCTATAGTTGTTACACCAAAACCTATACTCCTCGATTTACCTACATTAGTCAACGTAGCATAGTGTAGCAGCCTAGATAGATCCCCTAGCATCCTAGGGCTCCACGTCATCACCCTATAAGTCGTATAGCCTACAAACCCCCTAGGCTTCTTCCTAGAGTCATAGAATACGGTCACCGGCTTAAGGCTATAGTCCACAGCCACCAACGCATAGTTCGCACGCCAACTAGCAATAGACACCTTTTTCTCAGCATACTTATTCCAAGACTCCTTCAGGGAGCGTATAATAAGGCTCGGCAACGGGAAAAGCAGGTACCTATTAACCCTACTCCTCCTCCGCAACTTAGGGAGCTGCAACAATGTAGGCGTCTCAAAACACAATGTAATAAGGTTCTTAGGTTTCAGAGAAACACCTAGAGCATTTTCATCCAGTATCTCCGTCCTAGCTATATTAACCCTAACTCTCCTAGAATTATAGATTTCAATATCCTCTAGGAAACCATAGAGAATTTTAATTGTATCTATATCCTTTACTATGAAACTAGCCCTGAAACTATACCTAACACCTTTCTTCAGGCATATAGGGCTAGACTTGCCGGGAGACTTGTACAAAGGTATACCATTAAGGTACAGGGGAGTAATTGAATAAGGCTTATGGGGAGCAGAGGAAGATAGAGCGTCGAGAAGCTCGCTAGCATTAACTCGTTCAGCAATCTTAAAAAGAATTTGTCTAACAACCCTACCCGTAAAAGGTTGAACAATAATATCCTCCAAAGGAACAATAAATGCATCAACAACTAGTAGCTGCATCTCCCCTCCCCCAACAAATATGGAGTCATCTCAGCTAGACTCCTACCTATTGCTAACTTAAATACCCTAAATTTAGTCCTCAAGTAGAGAGCCATATCCACCATTAGCATAAATTATAGCCACCGTATCCCCTAATAATATCACTATTAATCAAATTTAAGATAATAATTTATGTCAAAAGATAGATATCTAGTTAATAATTAATCACTTTTAAAACGTGGTGGAATGGAAAAGATTAACCATGTTATCTAACATTAATTATTTCGTAGAAGCGGATTTCCAATAACTATAACTACATCAGTAGCCTAGTCTAATGTTACTAAATCTTCAGAACCACTGGAGATTTAGGGAAACCACCCTGACACTCTACAAAACGGATGAATCTCAAAGAAGATTAAGAGAATCTATTCATCTAGTTTTCTAATCAAGGAACGACGCTAATATCAACGTAATTAAGAACCTGGAGTATATTATCTTGATGAAACTTCCCGTATCTTTCCTCAGAGCCTACTTCTACTGCTCAGTTCTCCCATACATGCTTGCCCAAGGCATTGTTAGGGGCTCAGACCTAAGTGCTAGAGGCACTAGGTTGCATAAAGCCTATCTAGAGCTTTCAGTAAAGGCTAGCAAATTAGTGGAAGCTGGCCTAGACCCCACTGACGCTGTGAACTCCACTCTCAGCGATATCATTAATCTCCTCAAAGAACTTAACTCTCCAAACCCAGTTAGTGAAGCTAGAATCCTCGCTGACTTCAGGACTAGAGTAGGCTTCGCTGGCTTCCCAGTTAAATGCGAAGTTGAGCTAGAATCAGATCTCCTAATAGGGCGTGTAGACCTCATAGAGGGATATACACCTATTGAAGTCAAGACTGGCCGTATCTCGAGGGGCGATATTTTCCAAGTAGTTGCTTACACACTGCTAATGGATATAGAGCCAGAGAAGGTAGCCATAGACTACATACCTAGAGGTAGGGTTTGGATAAATGTAACTAGGGAGCTCGTAGATCTAGTGAAAAAAACTATCCCCAAAGTTGCTGAAACAATAGTTGAACCAAAAATACCTGAGAGGAAAAAGATGTGTAGAACCTGTTCATATAGAGCTGAATGTAGCCTACTTTTCCCGAGGTAGTTTTATAGGAATAGTTAATAATATTATTTGATGAAGGAATTCCATGCAGTTACCGTAGGTGCAGGTATAGTTATCAACGCCTCTAAGAGGATTAAGGAGCTAGAAAACACGTTGAGGAACTGGCTAAGTATAACTCCAGGCGACCCCGAGGAAGCCGAGATAATTGGGAGAGCTAGAAAAGGGGACCCTATTTTCGACAAGATACTTGACCTCGTTACAAAAGAGCCTAAGCCGATGAGCCCT
>JALURH010000156.1 GCA_027017025.1 Thermofilaceae archaeon | reverse complement strand
AAAATCCTCGAGGACACTAAATACGTATGTATCTTCGCTACAGTCAACAATTATTATCTCGTAGCTATCTCTCCCAATAGTCTGGTTTAACAGACTTCTTATACACTCCCTGATCGTATCCCTTGGCCTGTAGGAGGGTATAACTATGGATACAGCAACCCTAGTCTCCAATCTACCGACTCCTCCTCACCTCCCCAAGGATATACAGTGTTTTCTCCATGCATCTCCTCCTGGAGTTATTGTTGAACCATAGGGTGAAGAATGTTGTAGACCATAGGAGAAACGTATAGATCATCAACTCCCACTCCCCTCTAAGCCATAGAATAGATTCATGATCTACGGACAGCATGGGGTAGAATATTGGCACGGTGCCTCCAGTAGCTACATCATGGATAAGGTGTGATAAGATACTAGTGAATGCAGCTAGTGCTACCAGAGGGTTCTCTGAGAAAAACATGGCTAGTATAGAGAATATTATTGCAAAGAGTACACTATGTGTTGGGGGGCGTGAACCCAGAGACAGCATTGCGTTAATATTTAGGGATCCAGCTGCAACAGCGTGATCCAGGTCTAGCCATATACCTATAATTGCTGGAAATAGTATAACGTGGATAGAGCGTTTCTCGCGATAAAGTACGTATACGATAGGTATATTCACCATAATTGCTATTAAACCATGAAGTATTTCATCGACAACTACTGTTAGCAACAAGAAGTCGTCTACTCTCAGCGGCCTATTGGAGTAATACCCTGCTATAGCTAACCATATATTGAGAGATATGAACGATACTTTAAGTATACTCCACCTACTACGCCAAAGCTTCCTGGACATATAGTTTTACCTAGCTACCCTTTAGTTCAGTAAACAACCATATATACATATTTTAATCTTAGCATAGAGGGTAACATATTCACATATTAATGGATTATTTCCTGCGAAAGATTTAAGGCAAAATAGGGTGCATGGTACTCTAAGTAGTGAGCAGTATATGGCTAGAATACTGGTTCTCTCTGAGGCAACCCTCCCCTACTTTATGGGTGGCGGCGAAGTGTTCCTCGACAACTTTGTGAATTTTCTACGGAGTAGAGGACATAGAGTAGTTGTTCTCTCAAATAAGATACATGTAGAGGAAAGATTTTGTACAACTAGATATGGTGCAAAATACTATAGGGTGCCGCCGACAGTACCTCCACCATCGTTCTATGGGTGGCCTAAGACCCTTGCTTCGAAAATATTTTTTGTGCTGAAGAAGATATTTAGGGAGATCCTGAAGGTAGCGGTAATAACCTATATTTATCTAAGGTATAGACCTGAGGTACTAGTTCTTAACGGGGTATCGGTTACAGCTATACCATCTTTTCTGCCTGGAGCCACTATCCTAAAGGCTTGGCGCATACTGAAGCTAACTAGAGCTAAGATACTATTAATAGTGCATGCAATAAACCCACCTAGTGGTAGAACCCTTAGGAACACTATCTCAGATATGAGTGTCTCCCATAGAGTAGTTTGTGTTGAGGAATGGATGGTTAAAAAATTGTGTAGAGAAAAACCCTCTGAATGTAGTAAGATAACGTGGATACCGAATGGTGTTGACCCAGATAGGTTCCCCTATCAACCATTAATCTCCCAGCCAAATATCTTATTCATAGGTAGACTTAGCCCCGACCATGGGTTAGATATACTCCTCCACGCCATGGAGAAAGTTAGGGAGAAACATCCCGGCTTGAGGGTAAGAATTATTGGTACAGGTCCCTGCGAAGATAAATATAAAGCTCTAGCTGGGGAGCTGGGCCTAGAAGATATTATTGAGTTTAAGGGGAGTGTACCTAACGAAGAATTACCTAGGGAGTATCACTGGGCTTCTATAGTCATTAACCCCATTAGGGTAGATGCCATAGGCATAACTACGTTGGAAGCCATGAGTTGTGGTAGAATAGTCATTAAATCAAGCTCCCGAAACTACTCAGACCCTGCTATAGAGGATGGAGTAAATGGTTTCCTGTTTAAGCTTGCAGATACCCAGGACCTGGTTCTTAAACTGGAGGAAATATTTAGTATGCCCTCTGAGGAACTAGAGCTAGTGTCTCTAAGTGCTAGAAAAACTGTTGAAGAAAAATTCAGCCTTAGCGGTACGTTCGAAAAATACGAAAAAGTTATTTTAAGTCTTTTAACGTAAGAAATGAATCTTTAATATGGGTAAATTTTTATAACTAGCCTATAAGTTATTCTTGGCTCAACGTAGAGGTTAAGTTTGATGATGGAGAACGTAAAAGTGAGGAATATATTAGTCGCAGCTACCCTCTCTCTACTAGGGGGATGCTTAATATACTCCGGTATAATATCTCAGGGAGTAATTCTAGCGCTAGTAGGTGCAACCCTAGTTTTTGAATCATTTGTTTTCCTCCTCACCCCCCAGCCCTCGGAGAAAAATTATACTATAGACGATGCTAGCTATCTAGCTGTAATGGAGGATCTGTTGGCGCAGCTCCGACCCTCCTTCAGCATATATAATTATCTACGGGAAAATGGTAACGTAAAGGTTTACATCCTGTTGAGTCCGCCAGTATTTAAGCAGAACTTTATGACTTGCCTAAAGCCCCTAGGGTTAGATCTCCTAGGTAGGATAGAGAAAGACCTGGGGGAAAGACTCTACAGGGGTAGCTTGACGGATATGATTAGTATGATTGAGGATTGGTCTCGAAAACACGGTATAGTGAGAAGGTTGGAGCTTAGGAAGAAAAAGAGGTCGTTTATAGTGTATATGGAGAGGAATAACCTGGGAGGTAAGGATCTTTATGCCGATCTACCTTGGATCTATACCAGGATTGGATGCCCAATTACGTCGGCTATAGCTACAGCTATAACTAAGTACATTAAGAAACCGTTATCCTTCCACATAGAGGAGGAGGATCTAAATACTATACTTAGGTTGAAGATATATGATGGATATCTTCCAAAGATTCAGGGATCCCTACTGGAAGAAAATCTGGAATATAAATAAAGATAAAAAACTTAGTTTTAGAGGTTTTTGACAAATAATAGAGGCTTGGGACTCATCTCCTCACTTTTCTCTCTTGCCTAATGAAACTGTTATGGGTTAGATAGATTTATGTAAATTGGTGGTGTTGCCCTGTTTGTTGGGCTACTATGGTAGCCCACAAATATTCTTTAAATATTCTTGACAACCCTTCAGAATAAATTATTAAAAGTGAACTTATTAAGGGAATTGGATAGTGAGGAGCTGTAATATAGAGAAGATTAGAATCATGTGACACAAAAATTTAAATTTTTGTGTCACATATAGGCGTATATGGATGAAAATAGGTTACTTGAAATTCTCTCAAGCTGGAATTTTTGGGGTGAAGGACTAGATACGGGAATTAAAAGGAACATAACTAGCAAGATAGAAAAACTGGTTTTTGGAGTAAATAAGGTTATCTCAATATATGGAGTTAGGAGATCTGGTAAATCCTATAT
>JALURH010000155.1 GCA_027017025.1 Thermofilaceae archaeon | reverse complement strand
CTTAACAAGCCCTGCAGCTTCTAGCTGTTGTAAGGCATGTCTTATTATAGCTCCTCCAGCTTTTCTAAAATGTTCCCTAATTGTACCCATATCTTTCCTACCGCCGTACATTGTTCTAAGCCTCTCGATGCCCACGGGACCATGTATATATAGTTTTCTCATGATAGATGCACATCTCTTATACCACCAATCAGGATCGTCTGGAACTCTTTGTTTGTGGCTTCCTGTCTTTGTATAGTAGGCCCACTCAGGTGGTTTTACTTCTTTTACATTTTCCTTTAAATACTTTGATAACTCCTCTATGAACGTATCCGCGGGCACGAATTTTACGTTCACCATTTTCTATCCCCTTAGATTCAAATCCTACGTAAAGGCTCTATGTACACTATCTTATATCTTTATACTCTAGAGAGAAAAGAGTATATTATTGGAGAATTACAAGTAGACAATAGACTAATGCTAGGTGTAAGTATGTCCGACATTAGTATAGATGAAGGAGACTGGATTGCCATATACTTTAGTAATAATAGAAAGTACATTGTACAAGTTCGTAAAAACAAGTTTTTGCATACGAATGAGGGAACAATAGATCTTAGTAACCTTATAGGTATTAGATACGGATCTAAAGGTATAACTAATATAGGAGAGGAATTTACAATAACCCGTCCATCAATTATAGATATGTACGATGTTTTTCGCAGAGTTACACAAGTAATATATCCTAAGGATGCTTCACAAATTGTAGTTCTTGCTGGAATAGGACCTGGAAGCAGAGTTGTTGAAGCTGGTACAGGTTCTGGATTCTTAACCGCACTTTTAGCTTTTTATGTTAGACCTAGTGGACGTGTATATAGTTATGAAATTAGAGAAGATGTACAAAAAGTTGCTATGGAGAACATAGAGAAAATAGGTCTTACACCTTATGTAACTTTCAAGAGAAAGGATGTTAGAAAACAAATCGATGAAGAAAATATTGATGCAGTAATTTTCGATTTACCAGATCCCTGGAATGCATTAATTAATGCTTGGAATTCATTAAAGAATGGAGGAAGGCTTGTATGCTTCTTGCCAACAATAAATCAGGTAGAGAAAGTAGTAACAGAGATGATGTATAGAGGATTTCTAAAAATAGAGACTAAAGAGATATTAGAACGTGCCTATAAAGTGAAGAAGGGAGAAACACGTCCAGAAACTATAGGTGTTATACATACCGGATATATTGTATGTGGAATAAAGCCCTAGGCATTGTTTGTTTTTGTGGGGGTTTGCTCACTGGGGAGTGCTGGGTTTTGGTTGGGGTTCGGTTTTCTCCCCTAGCTGAATGGCTTCATTATTGCTTTGGCTCGCGGGGTTGCCTACACAGCTAGGCCCAAGCACCTCACCCCCCCAACTCCACCAGCGTAGGCCGAGAGGCTAATTTGGGGTTCCGGGGGTTATCTGAAGATAGTGTTAGGTAGATACTGAGAACTATTTTTCAGCATATATACTTGTTCTCCAAGCCCTGCCAGACTATGCCTCTAAACTACACCCACCCTACAGTAGGAGTAATAGCTACTAGTTAAGCAGAGAGACCCCAAAACCCAGGAAGACAAGGATAAAACCACACAGAGAAACAATATAATTTCAGGAAGCAGGGAAGAAGTAGGGAGGTGAGCAGAAAAGCATTATACAACAGAAACTTAAATTATCTTTAAGTTAGCTAGCCTCTAAAGCCCTAGAAAGACTTAAGTAGCTTCATAACCCTTTCTCCACAGGTGTATTTATGCCTAAAAAAAGAAAGAGTAGAGGAAGACACAAAGGCGGTAAAGGGAAAGAAGATCTTATCCAATGTGATGAATGTGGAGCGTTATTACCCCGTTCTAAGGCTGTAAAAATAACCAGGCCTGTTATACCTATTGATTACCAGCTAGCTAGGGAGCTTAAAGCCCGAGGAGCAGTAATTCCCCAATACTACGTTACAAAGTACCTATGTATAAGATGTGCAATCCATAGAGGTATCATAAAAATCAGATCAGAGGAAGAAAGGAAGAAACCCGCTCCCCTAAGATAGACTTTATGGAGAGAATATTTCTCATAAAGGCTTCAAAGGCTGTTACTGCTCCAATTTTTTCTCCAAGAAGTATGGCTTCGCAAGGCGGTAGAATGGATCTTATAGCAAGGTCCATCATATATGCTTTGAGACGAAAGAATAGAGTAAGACGAGATACAAGCGTGTACGTTATTCTAGAGGGTGAACCTAATCCTCCTCTTTTGTTGAGGATAAATGGATCAGAGTTAATGGAGCTCCCAGTATCCGAGACATCAGTTGGTGAACTGATTTTAGAGGTTCTTCGGGGAGGAGAAATAGTTGGCATCACTATAGAGAAAAAATCCTTTAAGAATGTATTAAGAGATCTTGTTGGAAAATATGGTCGAAAAAATATTGTGTATCTTCATGAAAAGGGTGCAGATATAAGAGATTTCCCTTTAAAATTTGAGGACGCCATAATATTTGTCCTAGGAGATCATTTGGGAATTGATAGAGGCACTGAGGAGTGGCTTTTTAAGCTAGGCATAAATACGGTAAGTTTAGGTCCTCTCCCATACTTAACTAGTCATTGTATAATTATTGTTCATGAGGAACTAGATAGGCGGGAGAGATCAAGTAGGCTATAACGGATACGGGAATCATACTCCTTTAGAGCTATACTCGGAGCTTTTTTCCTGTCTATATAGTATGTACTTAGCCTAATTTCTTCATGAACATCCTTTGATAAGCATTTAGGGCAAAGTCTAGTGAATGAGGGTATTCTTGTTTCACAATTCCTACATATAACTATATCCATTGTAAATGTGAAATGTTTTACTCCATTCTTTAGCATATATTCTAACGAGCTAAGCATATGTTTTTCAGTTATAGTACCAGGTCTCAACATGATGTTCAGTAGTGATCCAGCTTCTAAGTATTGCTGAAATAATTTTTCCATGGATATCCTACTAAGAAGATCCCTTCTTTTGGTTAAAGAAAACGGACTTATAGTGTTGTAATATATTTCATTAAAGTATTTAAATCTAGATTTTAGAATCATACTTTTTTCTTCGCTTACTTTTAGATATTCATTTATTTTATTTAAATTTTTATAACTAAAATAGTCAGGAGATGCAGCCGATATTATATGTTCTTTTGAATACTTAGCAACTTCGCGCCAGAAAACTCTTGCTCTATCACTCAGAACATTATCTTCAACAATTTTCCCGTGATGTACATACATGGCTAATTCGAAACCAGATATTGATAATTGATAATAAACTCTAGCATTCTTCAGTTTTAACCGAAATACTAGCTCTCCCACCCCTCTATCATTCTTTAAATTTAAAAAAAGATGGTTAGAAAATGAATCTATTAAGTTAAGGAAGTCAATTCTATAAACATATGAGAAGGATAGAAGAAGAGGTAGGTTTAGTGTAATGATGTTTTTGACAATAACTATGTCCCTTTCTCCATCATCCATTATCCTATGAGCAC
>JALURH010000154.1 GCA_027017025.1 Thermofilaceae archaeon | reverse complement strand
GTTCATATCCACAATATTATTTACATAAATATCTAGATAACCCCTCATATCCCACAGGTACTATTATTTTATTAGCCTAGGAGAAGCTAGCAAATTAACCTCGAGGAGATAATAGTTCTTATTTTCGTCAAAATGTATATTATTGTTTTGGAGGAAATCGTTTAAAGATATCTTATAGTGTAATTCTAGTGATATGTCTAAGTACATTGTTGTTAACTTTAGGTCTAATATGAGGTGGAAGGTTCTCTTCAGAGACCCAGGTAAGTGGCTGCTTAGTGTATATGTCCCAGAGAACGAGCGTAGAGAGGATATTAGGGTCCTTGAGAAACATGATGCTCCCGAGCTTTTCTACCTGGTGAGAGGCAAGGTTACTCTCGTGGTTTCTAGTGGTGAAGAAATAGAGGAGGTTGAGATGGAGCCTGGTAGAGCATATATAGTAGAAGGATGGCATAACGCTTACCGCCCCGAGGGAGGAGAGGGTGTCGCAATGGTTATTGAAAAAGATGGAGTTACAACAGAACTTAGGGATATATCAAGTTTTAGGTGGCGAAAATGACTACATCCCTAGAAAGAATACTTGAATATGTGGAGAGACAGGGATATAATCCCTTAGCTATAGTATCTGCCCCTGGTAGAGCAGATTTCCTCAATACTCACCAGGATTACAAGGGTCTACCCGTTGTACCCGTAGCTGTAAACTTGAGAACAGTGGCTGTAGCTGTGGGTAGGGTCGAGAATGGATTTATTATAGAGAGTTTAAGCCTCAGGAGAGAGGGTAGGGAGTATATTGATAGATTCGGTTTAGAGAGTATCGAGCTGAGAGGTAGGAAGTGGTTTGGCGACTATTTTAGGGCTGTTGTAAGATCTATATCCACGTTTACTGGAGAGAGATTTAGCTATGGTTTACATGTAGTTGTTGATAGTGATGTTCCTATTGGAAGTGGGTTAGCTAGTAGTGCTGCACTAGAGGTTTCGTTCACTAAGCTTCTAGATGTTGTGTATGGTCTAGGCCTGGAGGTAAGAGATATAGCTGAGCTATCCTTCCTGGCCGAGAATAAAGTTATGAGTATACCCTGTGGTAGACTCGACCAGTATGGTTCTGCCTATGGTAAAGCTATCTTACTGTATCCTAGGCCACCGGTTAGGGTTGTTGAGCTCCCACTTATGGGCATGGATATTGTTATAGCTGATTCTGGGATTAGGCATAGTGTAGCCGATATCCACCCTAGGAGGCAGGAGGAAATTAATAGGGGTTTAAAACAGCTTCTTAGTCTCGATATCCCTAGTAGTTTGAGGGAGAAACTTAGTGATAGATACGATAAGGTGAGGTGGGAGGATATATCTCTTAGGGAAATTGAGCCATATCTTAGCAGGATAGATAAAATTGCTTCTAGGAGGATACGTTACACTATAGAGACACAGAAGACAACGATGCTTGCTGTTAAGCTAATAAAGGGGGAAGAACTGGATCAAAGCGAGTTGTCGTTGCTGGGTATAGAGGATGGAGATAGATTAGATATTCTTGGGAGAATTATGGACATACAGCATGAAATGATGCGTGACCTATATGACCTTAGTCTACCTAGGCTCGAGAAAATAAGGGACGCTATGCTGAAGGCAGGTGCACTTGGCGTTAAGATAAGTGGCGCTGGGCTAGGCGGGGCACTTATAGCTCTAGTTAGTGATCGAGAAGTTATAGAGAATATAAGGAGAGCTGCTCTTAACGCTGGAGCCACCGCTTGCTGGACTGTAAGGGTAGATGAGGGAGTGAGAGAAGAAAAACTTAGAGAAACTCTTTGAAGATAGCCCCCAGATATCTTGAAAAATCCTTTAATTCCTTTAATCCTCTCGGTCCCTCAGCGAGGAGGGGAATTACCGTAATACCATATTTATCTCCGTAGAGTTTTTTAAACTCTTCCAGATACTTCTTCTGTACACCCATTCGCTTCCTAATGAAATCGCAATTTGGACATATATTCTCGTCCAAGACCATATTGAATATTATTCCCCTAGGCACCATATTCAGTAACCTGAATTCATCTAGAATCTTCTCAGTAATAACTAGACCTAGTTTCTCAGGTATCGAGACAATGTAGACATAGTGTTCATCTGATGATAGCATAGCTAGAACCTCCTCGGCTAAGAGCCTCCACGATTCTACCAGTTTTAGTGGCTCACTACTACCTCTCTTTAATCTATCGAAGAACCCTTTAAGCTTTAGATACATCTTCACAGCGTCTCCTAGGTGGGTGTAAAACTCTTTCTCTATCCTCAACAACCTTATACCCCCTCCCGCTGCAACAGTATCCCAGACAACATAGTTGAATTCCCTACTTCTCCAGACCTCGTAGATATAGTATAGCATGAATTGATCAGCTATCCCCGGTGCCCCCGCAATGTAGTCTATAATATCCCTGTCTACCGGTATTAGAGAGGAAAGCACGTTATATACTTCCTCCCCAAACCTCTTCTTCCACAACCCTATAACATCCTTCTCCGAGATCTCTATAGCCCATAGGTTCCCTGAAACCCTCCTAGGGGTACCTGAGAGATTTACACCAAGTATATCCGATAAACTAGGAGTTGGGTCACTTGAGACAAGCAATGTTTTGCCGTGGGATGATAGCACGGATGCTACCGATGCTGCACATGTTGTTTTTCCGACACCCCCCTTCCCCCAGAAACTTATTATCCTACTCGTCAAGTATATACCCCAGAGAAGGAATAGCGGTGATACGTATAAACTATGTTCTATAGTGGTTACCGCAGTAGGGAGAAAATAGGGAAAAAATTGGTTACCGCGGTATAGCTGGGGGCTTAAATTCGTCTTCGCTAACGCTCCTATAGATTTTCTCAGCCTCTAGCACCATATAGACCTCGGAGTCCATTTTACTCTCAATATATGCTGGAATACCGTCGTTTGTTAAACAGGTTATGGTTTCTCCCTTAGCTGTTTCAGGTATTATCTTCCAGCAATAACATTTCTCGCCAGCAACCGTTCTCTCCCCTACATACTCGATTTTGCCTTTAGGTTCCTTGATTTCTTGGGGCGAAGACACCTTAGGTACAGGGATTTTCTCGCCTTTGAAGCACATCCATCTACCGCCGGGGCCTTTAACACAAGTTATAGTTGACTCAGGGGTTGAAATTACCATATATTCTCCTTTCTCAAATTTCATCCATAATTTGTATTTATCGCCTTTTATAGCTATAGTATATTTTCCACTCATTCCCTTCCCAGTCATCCTATACTCTACCTTATATTCCGTAGCCTTCTTAACGAGTTCCTCATAGCTCGGCGGACCCCCAACGCCTGGAATCAGCGTCCCCCCTTTGCCGAAGTAAACGAAGTACGCAACTGCTCCAGCGATCACAATTATGATGATTAAGATTATGATTACCGGAGGTATTCGCCCATAATTGATTAAATTCCTTTTTATCATTTTCACACACCTTTTTCTCACTATACTAAATATTTTCTTTAATAAAACCTTTATCTTCACAAC
>JALURH010000153.1 GCA_027017025.1 Thermofilaceae archaeon | reverse complement strand
CTTTTGATCAATTGACCAGTAAATTTGAGCTCTAGTAGATGAGATAAATTTCGCTCCTTAAATACGGTTTCATCTATGATTCTCCATACTTCTTCAAACTTACGTAATCTGTAAACTAGGTAGAGACTTAGGAAATAGTTAAAGGGAGAAAGATAATTAGTTTCACTAAATTCCTCAACCTCGACTGGATCTGTATAGAATGGGGACTTTAATGTAATAACGAGTAGATCAGTTAATATTCCTATCTGATCTTCTCCACCATTAGTTTTCTTTTCAACTATTTTGCCGAGGCTTTTCAAAGAGTTTTCTATAAATAGCAGTGCTTTTTCCCTATCTTCACTGGTAACCTCCTCTACAGATAGTTCTGGATTTTCTGCGTAAACGTAGAGCCTAAAGGTTTTTTCTCCAGCAACTCTCATTTAATCACCCATCTATCGACTTTTCTCGAGAAATACCTGTGTTCCCCGTCTTTAATGTAATGAAATGTATTGTTTTCTGTATTCCAAAAGGCGAGGAATTTCCCCTTTTCGAGGAGGCTTATAGCATCATCTAGGTTAGCTACTTCCCTCCTTACCCACGCAAGATCCTTTGTGAGAAAGATATAGCTTGGCATTATATCACCCCAAATTCTCCTTCGCGGAAAGCTCGTCCACACGTTTAAGCCAGTACTCATCTTCAGCTTCTTTAATCCAATTATCCGCATTAGACAGGAACTCCTCCCTATCCACGCCTGAATACGTAGCCGGGGTAAAATCTAGGACCCGGTAGCTTATTACGCCGAAATCAGGGCGTGCGTATTTTAGTCTACCAAAAAGTGCTGGCATCCCCTCTCTACCGATATGGTCTATACCCATGCCCCACAGTAAAAGACCCACCTCGATTCTTCTCAGTCCAGCAATCCACATATTACCTATGAAAATACTATCCTTCTTTACAGCCTCTACTCTAAAACCTTTCCTAACCGAAATATTCTCGGTATCACATTGTTTGCAAATAAAATCTGAGAAGAATACCCTGGAGGCTAGTCCAGAACTACCGAAGACATCACATACGGGACAAACCTTGTATTCATTTAAGTAGTCACACCCCTCCCTGGAGAGTTTCGAGCCAGGGAATATTTTAACATGTCTCCAACTAGCTCTACCGCTTCTCCAGACTGAGAAGCAGGATTTAATGTTTCCGTCGCGAGGATACATAGATAATTCTATCCTAGCTCTAATATTGCCTTTAACCGAGGAACCCGGTACTACGAGTTCTCTAGTTCTACTTGGATAGTTGTAGCTCACAAAAGCTCTGGTTTCGGCCTCTATCTTGGAGGATATTGAACTAATAATTCTCTCAGTATTATACACCTTAGTAGGTACTTCCGGGAGATGTCGAGTAAGTCTACCTGAGTCTACGAAAATGTACTTAGATAAGACCTTTATTTCAGTACTGAGGATCCCGTAGATAAACTCCTTCCCAACAATATTTCTAGGTGTAGGAGATTTTTTAATAACCACTAGCCTCGAGTGGGTACTCAATTCTCACACCCCTCCAAGCTTCTATGAATTTTTTAAGGATCTCCGGGATCTGCTCCTTATGGTAGACTCCAGGAGCTACATTAACCAGTTTATCAAAGTTATCTAGGGGTCTTAGTTCCATAGAACCATCATATGTATCTATTTTTAACTCCTCAAGTATAATTTCGACTAACCCAAACCCCCTACTCTTTAACCCCCCAACCCTAACTCTTCCACTATTTAACTCACCTATTATCTCAGCTATGTAGCCAATAGCATAGTTAGGTAGGTTCATACCATCTAGCCTAAAGTAGAAAATACTTCCAGGCTCAACATATTCCACTTGGAAAAGCGCACCCCTAGCTACTGCACCAGTACTCCTGCTTATAGCTATACCAGTTCTAACCCCAAGCGTATATTTCTCTGGCTCTGAATCATAGAAGAAGAGTTTCCCGGAGATACTGGGAGCACCAAAAAGTTTACAGTTAATACAGGTGTTATCAAATACTACCCTAAGAATCTCTCTATAACCCTCCTGGTATTTCTCTGGTTTAGATCTAATTTCCCTCCTTTTGTTATCAAGCCACTTAAGCAGAGGAATCCCCTCTACCTTCTTAGTATCAGGGCATGTCTGCTTAGATAACCCACTACAAACCTTAATACCTCGGGTATTCGCAATTCTCTCCCCAGTTGAGCGAAAAACACCTTTAAGAGAATTGCCTGGGATGTAGGGTGTGCCTGTGCTCTCGTATTTAATAACTGCTAGATCAACCGTACTACCGAGATATTGTTTCCCTCTACCACTTCCAACCCTGAGAGGGCTTTTAGTAACTAATCTACCTTTAATAGAGAATCTACGAAGCAAAATCCTATTATTTATCCACATTAATGCGGATTCAGACATCAATTTTCACCTCCTTTTTAACCAACCTGCCATCAGAGAAAACATACTTTATAATCTTCATATCCTCGAGTTTAATTAAGCCAGCTCCCGTACTTACTCTACCACCTACATGTAAACCATCTCTAAGTAGAGATAGAAGAGACTTCAGTATCTTTACGACCTCCTCCTCGAAATCTCCTCTGGGATTCTCGAGATTTATATTTAAAATCCTCATCCTGAAACTCCACCTATAGCCTGGAGAAATATATTCCGTCCTATAGAGGAGACCGGGATAAGATGTTCCGAGGAATCTATCAATGGATACCCCAGTTCTTACCTCGGCTTTCGGCACCCCACCCTCTGGGTATGAATCATAGATGTATACATGAGATGCTATCCTAGTGGATCCAAAAATGGCTTCAACAGGATCTAACCCATATTCGCTATCTTCTTTAATTTCCCATGGATCCTTAATGTTTTCAAATTTTTTTCTAGCAATACGTTCAGCCCATACTCTTAAAACACCCTTGAGGGAAGATCCTGGAATAAAGGGTATACCATTAAGATCTCTAATCACTGGGTTATCCACTGCTGATCCCAGCTCTTCCCCCTTCCCCCTCCCAACTCTTAGAGGTGTAACGTTAACGAGCACACCTCGGATCTCATACAGATAGTCCAATCTATCAAAGTTATCAAGCCCCTTAGTATCCCACTTCTTCCCACTAGACACTTTTTCACCCTAATTGCTCAATCAACTTCTCAAAGCTTCTAGCATCTCTAGGGCGCTGCCTACTAACAGATATCCCCTCAGTTAACCATTTTACAACACCAAGAAGTTTTAATGCCTCACCCCTGCTACATCCACGTTCATAAAAGTTGATTAAAATATTTTTTAGCTGGATAGCAAAATCATAGGGAATCGCTTTTCTAGCTGCCTGTCTCATAACAAACGCCGAAAGATAAAGTAGACTTATTGGTTCATCACTAAGGGCTTGAATGAATTCTATCAGATTATTAATTTGTGCAGTAGCTATGTTCCTCCTAGCACCTACTACAGCAAGCCTAGCCGCATTATCTAAGATATCCTTTTTTTCATCTAGGCTGCATCCTTTGGGATTCTCCCCAAAAGAGAGATTTTCTGTCATACAATATCACCATACCAAATTATATTACCATATTTTCTGT
>JALURH010000152.1 GCA_027017025.1 Thermofilaceae archaeon | reverse complement strand
AGAAATCCAATGTATTCTGGCTATTCATATTTCCACTAATACTACTATCTGGCTATGTAGCACTCTTCGCCCCACCTCTTCCCAGTTCTTCTCCAAGAACTATTACTATTAATGTAGCTATAGTCCCGGGGACTGAAGGACTCGTACCCTACGCGGAAACAATTGCTGGATACATGGAGAAATCATTTAGTGATTCTAGTATAAGCATTGAATTAAACACTACGGTTACCACCGATTTTCAGTTAGCACTTAAATCACTTAAGAAGGGAGTTTTTGACGCCATAGTGGTATTGCCGGAGGATACCATAGAGCATCCTAGAATACATGTTAAAATCTATGTTCTAACTGGTACCCCAGAGACGGCTAAGGAGCAGCTGGTAACTACGTTCCTAACCTCATTTTTCAGGGAAGCATCTCACTACAAGACTATAGGTATCCTATACTCCTTCCTAAACAAGACGGTACCGCCACAGTATAGACCATTACTAGTGAATATTTCTAGGGGAATATGGGGGCAACCGAATATAGAAATCAAGCAGGTTGCCCCAAGGGGAGATGGAGAGGAGCCTAACATTAGGTCGCTGGTGGTGGGGTGGATGACTCTATCGGTAATATTCATGGAGTATATGTTTGGCGGTATACTAGGTGGAGCCAGCCAAGTAACGGCTGAGATTAGGCGGGGCTTCATGTATAGGCTTCTCTCAACTAAATTAAGGCCCCTAGAATACTTTACTGGCTTAGCGTTTTCCTGGATACTTATATTAACGTTGTCGACAATCCCTACTCTCATCCTCGGCTTCGGGGTCTACGGTGGCACCCTTACTTTACCGCTCTTTAGTACCGAGATGCTCTACGTCATACTTCTCATAGTGGTTACGGAGATACTAACCTTCTCGGTGGGAGTTATAATAGGGTTTTTAACGAGGTCCCCTGAGGGAGCTTCCCTACTAGCAAACATAATAATATGGGCTACGATGATTGGGGGAGGCTTCTGGCTACCTAAGTTTATGCTTCCAGACTACTTGAAAACATTTGCCGACATAAACATACTATCCGTGCTATTCTACGGGGTAACAGAAATAGCTGTCTATGGGAGAAGTATCACTAATTACCTCATACCGGTGCTATCTGCAGCGACTATATCGATCCTATTATTCATCCTAGCGTCCTCTATATATTTAAGGTATCTACCAAAACTACTTGAGGCAACCGAGGTTAGCTAGCCATGCTGGATAAAACTCTTATAGCTGAGAGGGAGCTAGGGGTTTTTGCGCAGAAACTAATTATATATAAATATAAAGTATATAGCGCCACTACAATACTATTATTAATACTTTCAATAACAACACTTGTTTTATCGGTATTTGAGGTTCTCGAATATTTTAATCTAATAATTTTCGTAGCCATATTTGCATTACCCTTTACAGTAGCTCTAATCATGGTGAAAATATTTGGGAAGAGCTTAATGTTATTCGATAACATGGTTTTAGCTAGAGGTAGTAAAATAGATAATAGAAGGATTCACGCAACTTTTGCTTTATCCTATACCATACCTATAGTAGCAGCATATCTAGTTAATCCCTTACCTTACTGGCCTATATATGCCTGGTACATAGCCCTACTTTTCTCTAACTTAATGGTAACAATCTTCTATGAGCAGTATATAAATAGCCTCCTTCCCCAGCTAAAAATTAGGATATACTTTACATTAACCCTTGTAAGCCTACTTTTAACGCCAATACTAGCTTACTCTATTATAGCATTTCCTCGGAGGGCAGGGATTGTAGGGATTATTCTATATATGGTTGCCTCTATAATCTCCAGCATACAGGAGATCTATAGAGCTGAGAAGATGCTATGACAGAAACAATCTATAGACTCCTACAGTCTCTCGACCCAGTACTTAGACACCCTACTAGGTTCTCTATAGTAACTCTATTGATGGTCTCTGGGCCTCAAACAGAGGGGGAGATAGCTAGGAAGCTAGAAATAGCTTGGGGCCCCCTCAGTACCCACCTTAGGAAGCTGGAAGAAGAGGAGTATGTTGAAACTAAGAGATACCCCACTCTTAGGGGTCCAAGAACATACGTTATATTAACAGAGAAGGGGGTGAGAGCTTACTATAGGTACGTATCTACGCTAGACAAGATAGTTGAATTATCTAGGAATCGATGGAAGAGACTAGAGAGCACCAGAGATTAACTCCATCTTCTCCACAGTATTTTTCCACAAATAACTATAAACCGTGAGCCCTAGCCTTAGGTACTCAAGTAAACCTTGGTCTAAAGGGAGTACAGATATGTGAGATATTTACTCCAATATATTTCCATAGATAACTTCTATCCCTAGCTCTCGACTTCTTTCATATGCCTCCTTGTCTATATTTACAGCTACTATAAAGGCTTTAGCTACAGGTTTCTTCAATACCTTTTCAACAATTCCTACCTTGCTTGGAAGTAATTCTACATGGTCGAGTTCAGCTCTAGATTTTACCTCGATAACGTAGACTCTATCATCCCTTACTAGGACATCAACGTCTACAATCCTCCCTTCCATGCCCGTAATGCTACCGTCTACGTCCCTAAACCTAAATTTCTCAACTTTCCCGGGCTCAATGCCCTTCTTCTCCAATATTTCACGGAATATCTCCAGTACAGTTTTCTCTAAGTCAAAACCCCACCTCCTCCCCATACTACCTATCGTAACCTCAACTCTCCTACCTAGATCCGTGAAATCCCGCCTAAGTTTTTTAATCTCCTCAAGTATTTCGTTGAATTTACGGTCATGTTCTCCAAGCTTCTTAGTATGTTCACTGAGTAGACGGGTATGCTCCTCAAGTATCCTAGTGTGCTGCTCTAGAATCTCGGTGTGTTTATCAAGTTTACTAAGTATTTCGTTGAATTTACGGTCATGTTCTCCAAGTCTATCTAGGATATCTCTATACCCTAGTATACCAGCTACCATAAGCCTGAATTCCCTATCCTCCTCCAATAGCTTTAACAGCTCTTCTCTCAGCATACTCAATATAGGATTACTTAAATTAACATATATATAAGTCTAAGTGGATACGGGAAGATAAATCTTAGACGTCACCTACATGTACTCAATTAACTGTAGATAGCCTTTACTCTAACTTCAGCTCCTATAATTATAACATGTATCTCTCTATGTAGTGAGTCAACGTCTCCACAAACCTTAGAACATTTTCGAAAACGGGCACACCAAGCTCGTTACCTTGATGGAATCCATATCTATCGCCCGTAACTAGGACTGGGATTGCTCTCGCTCTGAGAGCAGACACAGCGTCAACTAAAGTATCACCAACATGTACCAATTTTGCGCCTAGGGTATCAGAAGCTACTCTAAGTTGCTTTTCTCTAAGTAGGGAATCCTCCCTTGATATAACATCATCGAAGACTCCACTAACACCAAGTCTCTTGAGAGCTATAAATGCTGATTCACGTGTCTGCTTGGTGATAAGTAGTATCTTTAACGTAATGCAAAAATTCAATGAATCTATTGGTAACCTATTTACTTTTTTAACTAATATTTAAGTAAATATTATTACGGAAATAACAATATATATGGGAGA
>JALURH010000151.1 GCA_027017025.1 Thermofilaceae archaeon | reverse complement strand
CATATATAGAATTACTTTTAAGACCTAATCTCTTTCTCCAGTATGACTATGTTAAAGCCTAATTGTCTTAATGTATCAATTATATTTTTGAGACATGTATTATCATTTTTCACACATTTTACAAGATGTGAGGAACAATTGTGTTTACAATCACTTGAACCAAACCCGATGGGGTATGCTTCAAATCCTATCTTCACTAATCTTCTTATTATTATACATTCAGGCTCAATATATGTTGTGATATAAGCAATGGCGGATATGTTAACGTCCTTTTGTAGCAACAAGTAATCTATATGCCATCTAATTCTTTTTGTTCTACTTAAGTGTCTAGCTAATCTAGCTTTAAGTCCTCCAGAACCTTTAGCGGAGCCTGCATAAACATATATTCCTTTCTTAAATACGATATCACCAAGTCTCCCTACAGTTACGGTTTGTGTAGTATGTATCGATATTACTAAAGCATATATGCCTGGTGAAGGAGGTAGAAAAGCATATATACTATCATAATCTAGTGACCGAGCCATGTTATTAACCATTACCAAAGTAATAATATTTCTTTACATTTTTAAGAAAAAAACATGTATACATATACTGATGCGTCAATGATTTTTTCATTATGACTTACATTAGCTTGTATCCTACATATATTAAAGCAAATATCATATACTAATTCAGGTGGAATATTGGAGATAACAAATGACTTATCCCTTATGATAGGTGGGAAGGCTGGAGCAGGAATCTTTGCTTCAGGAATAATATTCGCTAAAACTTGTATGAGAGGAGGATTGAATGTATTTGCTACTAATGAATATCCATCCATAATTAGGGGCGGACATCAATGGGTATTAATTAGAGTCTCGGATAAACCAATATATTCTCAAATAAGGAGAGTAGACCTTTTAATAGCTCTAGATAAGCTAACGTATGAAATACATAGAGATGAAGTTAGTGATAGTGGTGGGATCATTGTAGACTCTACCCTAATTATTGGTGAAGATGATAGTAGGCTATATGGCATACCTATCAGTGAGATTCTGAAGAAATATGAAGCTAAACCTGTTATGGCTAATATGGTAGCACTTGGAGCCGCTATCGGCTTATTGGATTACGATATAGATGTGCTAAAAGGGGTTATAAGAGACCACTTTAAAGGTAGAGAAGGTTTAGTAGAGCTCAACATAAAGTTAGCGGAGGAAGGATATGAATATTCAAAGAAACATCATAGCGGGTTTGTCTTCCGGCTCAAATCTCTCAAGGAAGGTAGCCAGAAGATACTCGTATCGGGAAACGATGCAACTGCTATGGGTGCATTAGCGGCTGGCTTAACGTTTTATGCAGCTTACCCAATGACTCCTGCAACCCCAATTCTTCATTTTCTCTCTAGAATACAAAAGGAGTATGGGCTAATAGTTATCCAACCCGAAAATGAAATTGCTGCAATAAACATGGTTATAGGCGCTGCCTACGCTGGTGCAAGAGCGATGACAGCTACATCTGGAGGAGGTTTCTCATTAATGGTTGAAGCACTTGGGCAAGCAGCCATGACTGAAGTACCTATAGTAGTTGTGGTTGTTCAGAGACCGGGACCGAGCACCGGGATGCCTACATTCACATCTCAGGGTGATTTACGCTTCGTTCTACATGCATCACAGGGAGAGTTCCCCCGTATAGTAGTAGCTCCCGGCGATCCATTAGAAGCCTATATGCTGACAGCAGATGCTATGAACCTTGCATGGAAATATCAGGTACCAGCTATAGTATTAACAGATAAGTACCTAGCTGAGAGCCTATGGTCTATTGATTTTTTCCCAGGTATTGAGCCTATAGAGGAGAATATCATTAGGGAAAAATATTCTAGCTCAGAACCATATGCAAGATATAAGTTAACTGACTCAGGCATTTCCCCTCTAGCTTTACCTGGAACTAATGGAGTGATAGTTAGAGTAAACTCAAGTGAACATGATGAATTTGGATTTGGAACTATTGATCCTGGGAAAGTTGTAGAGATGGTTAATAAAAGGTTTAGAAAATTATCTATGTTATCGGATGAAGCAGAGAGGAAAGGAGTAAAAGCTTATGGCAACGGTAATATCGTAATAGTATCATGGGGCTCAACAAAGGGACCGATACTTGAAGCAACAAAGGACTTTAGAGATTCTATCAGATTCGTTCAGTTTCTTTGGTTATCACCTTTTCCCAGGAAGGGGGCATCTAAAGCCTTAGATGGAGCGGAAAAAATACTATTAGTAGAGAATAATAAGACTGGTTTATTAGGATCTCTACTAAACGAGTATTTGCATATAAATCCTGACTTATCATTGCTGAAGTATGATGGAAGACCTTTCTACCCGGAGGAAATTAGAGGATGGTTAAAGAAATGTTTAGGTGAGTGATATGGGTAAATTCTCTTTAAGAGACTTAGAGACTGGAAGAAAAATTGTTTGGTGTCCAGGGTGCGGTAATTTCCCTATTCTCGCGGCATTGAAAAGAGCACTAATTGAACTGAATCTAAGACGTGAAGATGTAGTGCTCATAACTGGTATAGGGTGCCATGGTAGGATGAGTGAGTACGTTAATGTAAATACTTTCCATACTATACATGGACGCGTACTACCCCTTGCTACTGGAATAAAACTAGCTAATCCTAATCTGGTAGTCATAGGACATTCAGGCGATGGTGATGCATATGCAATTGGGCTTGGGCATCTTCCACATGCAGCTAGGAGAAACATTGATGTTAAATTGATTGTTCATAACAACATGGTTTTTGGTTTAACAACTGGACAAGTTACACCCACAACACCCAAGGGTGTGAAGACTAGATCTACACCTTATGGAAATCCTGAGAACCCACTAAACCCATTAATAATTGCCTTAGCTAGTGGTGCAACCTTTGTAGCCAGGGGATTTAGTGGAGACGTTATGCACTTAAAGGAATTAATTAAGGAAGCCATAAAGCACAGGGGTTTTGCAATGCTTGACATACTTCAGCCTTGCGTAACATTTTACAATACCTACCAGTACTTTAGAGAGAGAATATATAAGTTAGAAGAAACTAACCATAATCCTAAGGACTATTGGGAAGCAATGAAGAGAGCTATGGAGTGGGGCAATAAGATACCTATAGGAATTTTCTATCGAGTCGAAAAACCAGTTTTTTATGAGGAATTCAAACATGCTATGAACCCGCCTCCAGCATTACGTAAATTAAGTAAAGTTGATCTAACTAAACTATACACCATGTTTATGTAATTTTTCTTCAAAAAATCCCATTAGGTGGAGGCTCAGATAACGGTATAATCTTCTTGTAGATGATATCTATGATTTTCTCCTGGGATGCCTTAGTGAACAGGGTTACTACGCCCTCCACTGATATACCTATAACCGCCTCTTCTTCTTCAAACATTACATATTGCTCCCGCCCTAACTTAAAATATTGTTTAAGTACCTTACTATTTACCAAGTCTTCACCATATAGAGTTACTTTATTGAGACTAGGCAGTTTTATCGAGCCAAACACCACCATTTTTAGAGAACATGTTTTCTCCAGGTATATTTTTCTAAGTTTTTCCGAAGGTATGTATATTCCTACGATATTAC
>JALURH010000150.1 GCA_027017025.1 Thermofilaceae archaeon | reverse complement strand
GAATACGGCGATTTCCTCCCCACCCCTGCTATATAGCTTAATAGTTACAGCCTTATCGCTACTATTTTCGAGGGAGTAGTTAAAGGCGTTAGAGGCTGATGCGAGGACTATTTGGCTAGGAGACGAGTTCATTGCCTCAAAGAGGGACTTAGGTATATCTATTAGGATGGTACCGTGACTACCCTCTGAGAGATTCAACAGTAGGAATCTTCTCGAGTAATTTATGTCTAAGTTATCTATATCTACGTTTAAAGCTGTAATATTTACTAGTGAATATATATTGTTTCCAGCGAGGAACCTAAGATTTGTTCTACTAAGTTTCTCTACCACAGTTAACTTAACTCTATTTGATGAAGAACCTTTATGGAACCTATCTCCACCCCACATAGCCCTAATAGTATAGTTCCCTATCTCTGGTCTCCAGACATACCTGTAGTACCCTCTTGTATCTGTTAAAGCTACCCCTATATCTATTATTGATCCATTACCTAGCTGTGCACTAAGGAGTATAGAGGCATTCTCGATACCTGGGTCGAGGTATCCTTCGAGAACTACTTCCTGTTTCTGCGCCACTATATTTTCTGATACCGTTAGGTTAAGTGTACTTGGGTATCTCTCGGCTATAAATGATAGCGTAACGTTGGCTCCAGCATAAACATCGCTTCCCCTCCAGCTAACTATTAGCCTCCATTCACCGTCGGTGAATGGAGTAAAGGTGTGGGTAAAGGTACCTAGGTCGCTAGTAGATAGCGTATATTGTGTGGATGATCCATTAGGCGCTATATATACTAAGAATACTTCAATGTTTCTTACAGCTGGCTTGAGGCTCCCGTTAACTACTATCTCCTCCCCCACGTGAACTACTTGGCTTGAGAGATTCACCCTAATTTCTACACTATACTTGGAGACGAAGAGCTTCAGTACATCGCTTTTACAACTACTGTAATCAGTATTTCCCTGCCAACTAGCCCATATCTTCCATATACCCGCTTTAGGTGGCTTAAAAACGTCTCTGAAAGAACCCTTCTTCACAGATACTGTTCTCACTATTTTGTCTCCCGAAGGCGGTAGATAAGTTATTTCTACGCTAGTATCTATCTCTGGGCTGAGTCTCCCAGTTATAGTAACATTCCCACCTACAACAATGTTTTTCTTATCTACAGCTATAGTGATTTTACCGGGGGGTAATGTAACCTTAAATGTGACTTCTCTGCTTGTAGATCCTCTATACTTATCGTTTCCCTGCCAACTAGCTTTAACGCGGTATGTCCCAGTGTTCGTTATAGACGACCATCTATAGGAATACTTTCCCCCATTAGCTGTAGTCACAGTGGCGAGTAGGTTCCAGCTTCCACCCACCTTATAGTATATCTTGATTCCCACCCCATTTAGGGCTGGTGAAAGTGAGCCCGAGATTGTAACCGACCCCCCTTTAGTTACTGTAGTGGGCTTAACGTTTATTGACAGCGAGCTTTTCTCCTTTATGTAGAAGGTTTTTGAGCCACTTAGGCCTATAGATGAAACATATATTTTTGCCGCACCTAAACTAGCGGTTGAAGGAATCTTAAATGAGAACTGGAAATTCCCTGAGCTATCTGTCTGGCCATCCCCGAAATCTATCCTCCTGTTTGAGGAGTCTCTAGCCTCCCACGCATACACTACTGGACTAGAAGCTCCCGGAACTTTACCGGAAACTACTACAGTCTCCCCCCTGCTATACACATCTTTATTTGTATTTACCGTTATGGATGCAGCGAGTACTCCAGCTACAGCTAGGCTAAATAGAAGTAGTAATACTGTTGCAGAAATTTCTTTAGTCATTACGGCTTCACCTGGAAACTAATTTCTTTGGATAAAGCTAGGGGGATTCCGCCTCTCGATGGCCAATCAGACCATATATAGACGGTAATAGCATAGGTCCCAGCTTTCTTAGACATAGGTACAACCCCCACATAGAATGTTTGTTCGCTACTTGGCTCAATACTAGTTGACAAAATTCCATACCCAACTAAGTAGCCCTCGGGATCCGTCACTTTACATATACCGAGGTAGTTGAGAGAAGTATCCCCCTCTGAATAACTTATCCTGATCTTAACGAGTATGAGTTCTAGAGGTCTGAACACGTTCTTTGGGTCTCCATTTTCGTCTAAAGTTTCTACTTCAAGTATACTTATAGGATACGATACTTGGAAGAAACTATATAATGCTTCGGCTAGTCTCTCACTTCTAGCGTCATCAATACTTACCTCAAGGCTAGTTATATTGAGGAGTATGCCGTCAAGTCTCCATCCAACTAGCCTATAGGCATACCAGCCTATGACTATATTCTGTTGAGCAACGAGTTTAACGTAGAAAGGTAGGTTGCTGGAGAGATTAAATGGGGTATAGGAGGAGCCACTAAATGTTCCACTATAGTTTACTAACGTGCTTATAGGGCTGCTAGATACTCTCAAAAGATATCTTGTTTCAGATGATGGTGCTTGACCAACTATCGATAGGGATTGATTGGCTCTAACCTTGATTAACCAGACACCTGAACTATTAACATAGTATACGCCATTACTATTTTGCTCGAAGCTCTGCATATCGTAGAATCTCTGTAGAACTTCGTTGTTATCGCCTCTATACCATCTCGCAGAGGGATAAGGCCAGTAAACCGCTATAAAGTTTGTTCCATCGTTGGGCTCTAGATAGAGGCTCATTTTTTCCTCAACCTCCTGGAAAGTATATGATAATGCCGTAGAATTACGGAAGAGGACAGAGGGCTGTCCACCGGAAACTATAGCTATAACCCTATAGTTTTCTGCAGATATCTGTACCTTACTTCCATTAGGTATCATACTCCAAGTGTCGCAGTCAATAATTACGGCCTCAGGCATATTGTAGACTACTACAGAGGCCTCCCTAGGTGTGCCAGTGGGCCACGCGTCTATAAGCATGGCATAGTATACGTTATTTTTTCTCCAGACATAGGTTCGGCCAACATTGTGAACCCTAGGTGCATTCATCTTATTTGAGAGGTATAATACAAATCTTGTGGAGTATTCCTCGTAGGCTTCGGGGGAAGTTGCTGGGCTCATAAATGGTTCAGCATACCAGCCGACTGCTATAGAAAGCCCTTTACCATAGGTATGTTCATGGAGTAGACTTATGTTTCTCCCAACACTTACTGCGTTTTGAACAAGAATATAATTATTACCTTTAACACCATACTGCCATGAGAGAGCCCACCTACCTTCATAGGCGAAACTATCTCCATCAGTTAGGTGTTCCACGAGGTAATGCTTCGACTTTGTAACGGGCCACTCCCCCCACCCCCTGGGCTCAACATCCTCGTTTGCATTTACTAGTTCCCTCACTATAGCATCTATCCTATTGTATCCTGCGGCTTTACCAGCCTTGATGTGTTTATAGAAGGAGTGGGATATAGCTACTCTACCCCCACTCGATACGTAGTCTCTGAGTTTTTCGAAGAATGGTGAAGCATCTAAATTTATGTAGGGTGTGGAAGGTCCTGGAACCCCATTATATGTCTGGTCTAATAGGATCCCTAGTCCGTCACGGGGTACACCAACATATGTCAGATAGTGTAAATCTAGCGGATAGGTATAGACTTGGCCGTAGTTTACCCACTGCCCCTTAGCCCATCTATTGATGTAGGATACTCTATAGATCCCCGTGATAATATATCTTTCTACATCCATGTTAATTATACCCCTAATTTTTCCGAAGAGGCTATGCCAGTAATCACTTACCTCCCTTAGTGCTGGAACCCACTCAGCTTTTAGATTGAAGCCTGCTGTTCCAGTCCACCAGAGCATCATTGCTCCATCTGGGTTAAATCTTATCCCGTATAGAGCAGACCTCTTATAGGCTAGTATATCGTCAACAGTATAACTAGACTCCACGAGGCTTGTAGTCATAGTGCCTAGGGATGCGTTCCCCGGGGACCAGCTGGTATCTGCCCAGCTATCCCCAAACATATGTACATTGCCTGCTTCGCCCGGAATTTCATTAACCTCTATAAAATCGATGTACTCAACCATGTAGCGTACTCCATTCTTCAAGTCGCTTGAGGAGACCCCCCAGAATAAACCATACTTATGTGTTAGCTCCGCTTTCTCTTTAGCGTATTTCTTGAAGAGAAGGTATCTCTCATGATCTAGGAGATACTGTGATCTACTTGTAGTGTTCCATACAGGTAGCCACCATAGGTGACACCAGTTATCGAAATTGAAGTCTATACCGTATTTCCTCTCAATATACCTTATAAACTCTGGGTGAGCACCTAACTCATGCATACCACCATTATTCTGCCATACGCCGTCGATAACGTCACTAAAGTTCTTGAGGAAAAGCTCCCAGGAGTAAAGCCACACGTCTCTAGAGTCGTTGAAGAATAGGCTAGCAAAGCCGTCGCGGAACTCTAGGATATATAGGTTGTAGACAATATTGTTGGCTAGCTTAGTCCTATATATCCTCAGGTACTCTCCAGTAGAATTCACTATTAAGTCGTAGTGTGTACCGTAGACTAACCTATATGTAGAGTTGCTCTCAAAATGTGGTGGATCGGTTTCTAGGCCTTTTAGAGCCATCCAGGTATCGTTGTATAGCCACGTAAACTCTTCTGGACTATAGTACTCATAGACTGAGTGTTCGTCTTCAAACCTACCTACCTTAACTACTAGTGTACCATTGCTAAAGTATCTATATGGTTTAGGGGGTGCCGAGGTATCTATAAAAACTCTAACTATCTTAACCATCTGCTTACTTGGGTATCTATCGGTGTAGGCTTTAACCCATGGGTTATTTTCTGGCCCATAACCTGCGTGGTGATCCCAGTGAGCTAGTACTAGGAAACCAGCGTCTCTATACTGCTTAAATATCTCACGGGAGCTAGCTATGTTTTCCCACCAAAACCATTCTCCTCCTCTATCGACTAGTACTCCATCAACATCTATTTCCTCGAGTATAGGTATCCAGTAACTCGGTTGGTAATTCTTATTTTGGTAGGGTGATGTTGGCACAGTTATCCAGACTGTACCAGCTAGTTTGCTTCTCAGCGATAGACTCTTCACCTTCTGTATCCCTGTATCTGAGTAAACTTTGTATGGCCAATTTATAGTTGCAATAGATAGCAGTATAATAGCTAAGGATATTGCCGATATCCGCGCTGATACCTTTCTCTTTTTAACCATAGAAAACTCCCTACGAAAATTTTTCCTACCACAGGGTATTCTAGTACCATATATTAGGGTAGCTACGACAAATACACAAAGATTATTTGTATTATGGCGAGCGTTAATCGACCTGTGGTCTACCATCTTTATCTGATTTAAAAATAAATATTTCTATGGAAGATAACTTTTTTGTCGTTGAAAAAATCGTAGTAATTAATTTAATCATTTAATATATGATGGTAGACTATAAATCAATTATTGTCGGAATGGCTCCAAAAAACAGTATATTATAATGCTAACTATAATGGTAGCTAATTGTCGATAAAATACCAAGCCCATACTTGTTGTGAATCATAGATCCTTATAAATCTCTTAGAGGCATATATGTCACTGTAGTTAATATATAGGTAGGAGGTGAAGAATGGGTAGTTTGTAGCTCTCCTAGAGGAATACACGTAAACAGCGCTACTTCCCCTCCCCCTAATGATAGATAGTTTACTACTCATATTCCCTATAAAGAACTTAACATCATATACTGATTTAACCGAGGTAATGTTTTCATTGGAGACTATAAAACTATTAGGGCTGAAGACTATAGAGTTTGCTGGCAGTCTAGCTATAAACCAGTTTGAAGACTCGATTTCACTTATGTCTCTATTCATCGTACTAAATTGATGCTGGAGGAACGAGATAGTGCCTAGGGAGGATATTAGTATAATTATTGGTAGCACTAATACCTGCTTCTTCTCTTCCACCCTACTTAGGGTATATGATGCGAGAATAACAGCTGGTGTTACAGTAAATATCCAAGCTCTATACCCGTAGAAGTCGAAGAGCCAGCCGAAGTAATAGTCGCCTAAAATACTTAGGACGAAGAAGGCGAGTGTCGCTAACAACCAGCTAAGCAATATTGGCTCTCTCCTACCCCTCTTCTTGACAAAAGCTATAGAAGCTACTAGTGCTAAAAAACCTGTTACTAGGGTACTTATGTGATGGAATACTAGTTCTAGATATGACTTAGGGACAGCTGAATACTTAGTTGTTAATGCCTCGAAAACTGATGTCGGCTCCTTAGGCTCGAGAATATCTCTCAGGAACATCTCTACCCTCTTGTAGAACTCTATCTCAATATACCTATGTGCAGGTGTAGAGAAGATTATTAGTGCTGGTAGCGTTATCATTAACGCTACCTTAACATTTTTCTCCCTGGATCGCTCAACCTTAGCTATAGCTGAGGGGAAGATAGCGAGTAGCCCCATCATTACAAGTGTCGTTAAGCTATGGGATAAAATCACTGAGGATGAAACAATAGAGAAAATTATTAGGTCAAACATGTTCTCCTTTAGGTAGTAGTTAACTAGGGCAAGTATAGCTATGAGTGAGAGAGGTATCGCTATTCCCTCAGCTATAGTATAGGACTCCCTTAAGACTGCAATATCGGAGACTGCGAATAAGAGTAGTGCTATTAACGCATTCCTCCTACTATTGAGAAATAGTTTCGTCAGGGAATAGATAGCTGGTATAATAACTAGTGAGTAGGTAATAGGTGAAACCCACTTTACCGCCTCGAAGGGTGTTATATCGCTAGCCTCCACTATACCTAGTAGTATATAGACTATACCCGAAATATAGTAGCTAGCTGTACCATACCTTATATTGATTCTTTTTTCTTCTAATACGAGTAACGTATGGTAATACTCCCATGGATCCCATGCAAGAAAGTAGGGGAATATTAGTGTTGACATTAAACGTATAGCTACTATCGCTGAGGAAATCAATACGAGAGATATGGTGAAGTATTTCTCATTCCTCCTAGATGACACTTCGACACCAAACATTTTGTGAAGGCTAGCTATGGGCTAATAAATATTCACTTTTTAATCAAGTTAATCTATTTATTCTAAGACTTTAAACCCAGTTAATCTATCCCATCTGCTCCAAGTATAATAGTTGGTGGATAAATTAAGGATAATGGGAACATTTTATATATCAAATTGACCATCAAATATCCTTTTATACGTGGATATAGCAAAATTTATATCTATGGTTTACCCAAAATTAACTCAAATTATGTTTCAGTTGTAGGGGAAATAGATGGATGGAGAATATAATGAAAAAATATTGGTAACGGGTGGGACAGGTTTTATCGGGAACTTCTTGATAGAAAGATTGTCGAAGATAGGATATAATGTTTATTCATTTCAGAGATACGTCACAGGCAGGTATATTGTGGGGGAAAACATTAAGACTATTTTCGGCGATCTCAGGGAGTATACAGACGTTAGGAAAGCTATTAAGGCTGTACAGCCGGACTATGTAATACACCTTGCAGCTATAAGTCCTGTAGCATATAGCTATGATCATCCCCAGGAAGTAAATGAAGTCAACTTTCTTGGTACAATAAATCTAGCGGAGGCTTGCCTAAGGGAGGTGCCACATTTAAAACAGTTTCTCTTTGCATCAACATCGGAGGTCTATGGGAATGGTCCAGTACCTAAGAGAGAAGATATGCCAGCTAATCCTAATAGTCCATATGCTGTCAGTAAATATGCTGCCGAAAAATATCTACTGTATCTTCGAGACGCCTACGATTTCCCTGTAACTATCCTGAGGAACTTTAACACGTATGGGCGTAGGAGAAATACCCATTTCTTCATTGAGAGGACAATATACCAGATGTTGACGCGGAATATTGTGAGACTTGGGGATCCAACGCCTGTAAGAGACTTCATGTATGTAGAGGATCACGTAAACTCCTACCTTACTTGCCTCGGGAATAATAAGGCTATAGGTGAGGTCTTTAATTTCTGCACTGGAAGAGGCTTAACGCTTGAAGAGGTTACTGAGATTATTAGTGATTTAGTGGGGTTTGAGGGTGATGTAGCCTGGTATAGTGTGCCCCTCAGGCCACTAGATATACAGGTTCTCTATGGTGACTATTCTAAGGCTGAAAAAATGCTTGCGTGGAGGCCTAAGTATAAGCTTGAAGAAGGATTGAAATTAACTATATCTTATTGGAGGGAAAAACTATCAGGTTGAGAGGATAAGACCTAGGTTCCTTAATAAACCGTAGCTATTGGTCTTTACATAGGGGTAGATAGAGGAAGTAATATATCTTTTGATGAATGAAGCTATGCTAGGTCTCCTACCTGTCTCAACGATATCTATAATACTATATCTCTTTAGCCAGTATAGAAACTCCCTGGAGCCATAGATATCTGGTATCTCTGAGTAGGTGTTTGGGATAAAATAGAGTATTTCGAGCCAAGTCTCAAGTAATGACCTAGGTATCCTAAATTTCTTCGTAGCTATCATTCTACGGAGGCTCCTTAGGGTATGGCTATCTATTGGGAAACCAACTTTAGCTGGATCTATCCCCTCTATCAATAAGCTAATCATGGTTCTATAGCATTTCTCGCATCTCCCACAGTTTAGCCCCCTAGATTTTTTCCAGCAGGATCTAATAGGCAGGTAACGCCCTGTTTCAGCTATGTATCTCTTAATAAAGTACCTTACTTTAAGGTGCCTAGGGTATTTAACACAATCGTGTACAACCTTTATGTTCCCCCACCGAATATGTTCATCTATACTTGGGTGGGAGCCCCAGCTATACACTCTATAGCGGGGAGCTGAAGACGCTAGGTAAATAGTACCTATCTTGTCCGCAAAGGTTATAGGAGCCATCGTACTGATTAAAACTATGCCGTGCCAGAAACCACCCCACCAGCTCCCATCCATCGATAAACGACCAAAAACCGTATTTAGGTATGACTCATTTACGGCGTCACGTATATTAGTTGCTACATACTTTAGCGCCACGTTCTCTCTCCTAGCAAAACGTGAATAAACATTTTTTACTAGAAACCATTTCCTTAGGCCGCTGAGAGGAACATCTGCTCCACGAACCATAGCGAGAGTAGATATAGAGGATTGGTGTAGAATATAGGAAGACATTGAATCTACCCCTCCACTAAATAGGAGCCCCTCCCCCCTCTTATCTACCGAGTTATGAACCTCTACTCTAGGTACTATTTCGCCGGAGAAACTGACTGTAGGATATAGGTTGGCAAACCCCTCCCTAGCTTTATCTAGCCCCTCTAGCAACGTGGAGTCTATTTCATCTACATAAAGCTTTAATCCACCGACCCATATGATAGGTGCTATAGAGGCTATGCCCGGGGCAGCAAGTATGCTACTACTGATTTCTCTAAGGTCTAAGCCCGGGTAGTGGAAGAAAATATACCTAGATTTAAAGTATTTCCTCGCTAGTAGTGAAGGCGTAAGTCTATAGCATATAGTGTCACGTCTAACAAGGCCATACTCAATTCTTACATACCCTTTGGACATATTGAGACATATGGAATTGTTTAAATAAAACTATAAACTTTCTGTAAGAAATAATTATTGCCCGGTAAGTTAATAATTAGTTAACGTACAGAGTTAGCTATTTTTCCCTATTTCATCTATTTTCTCCTTAATGACCCCGGGAGATAATTCATCAATACTAATTATCTCCAGCTTGTCGCCAAAGAATAGTTTCAGCCCGAGAAGCTTTAACCTATAGTAGTCGTCACAAAATATACCTATAGAGGGTGTACCAGCAACCAATGCTGCAAGCAGGAAGTGGTAACTCATACCAACCGCTAAACTAGATTTCCTAAGTAACCTATATACATCCTCCAGCCTACTAGGTTTAAATACATCTATATCCAAACCAAGTTTTCCTCCAACTCTCTCCAGTAGCCTAGGTTCGTCATTCCTAGAGTTAGGGTAGTTAACTATCACCGCAGCCACTAACCTAAACCTATTAGCTAGAACTCTTACAGCCTCTACTATATTGTCCGTAAAATCTCTACCTGTATTCACCCACCAAGGCCGAAAATTAATGCAACAGAGTTTATTGTCTCTCCCCCCACCTACTCTAGTCTTCTTGAAGAGGTAGATAGATGAATCATATACTAGGGTGGTTTTATTATATATTTTCCTTCCAAAGTATAGTCTAATGTAGGCTAGCGAGACCTTATCTCTAACATATATCTTATCTACGAGGGAGAGAGTTATCTTAGATATGAAGAAACTAGTCCATGTATCTAAGGGACCTATTGTCTGTGGCGCAACTATAGTTCTCCCACCCCTAAGTTTAACCAGTATTATCAACGGTATAACGTAGATCAGCTCCTTAATCCAATATTTATTGAAGTAGCCTCCCCCTCCAACTATAAGTAGACGTGATTTAGCATATGTACCTATGATTTTCTCCTCCAGTAATGGTTTAATTAGGGTATAGGCTAGGGTGAGGAAAATAATTATAGCAGATAAAATTAGATAAAAAATAAACCATATAGCCCCTTTCTTCCACCTAAAATATTTTAGAGCAAAGTATTCTATATCCGGGATTACATACTTGTATCCCAGTTCTCTACGTGTCTCATTTGGATTCGATGAAACTATGACTATCGTCGCATCCGAAGCTTTACTAACTATCTCTAGGGTAGACCTATTAATCGCTTTATCACCGAGGTTTCTATAAGCTGGATCAGGCCTATACAATATAATCATGGGAGATTTAACCCACATCCTATATTTAAATTTTTGAAAAAATCCCGAAGCCAATAATATATTCTTCTAGATAAAATTAACGATATTCAGAGTAAATCAATGGTTAAATAT
>JALURH010000149.1 GCA_027017025.1 Thermofilaceae archaeon | reverse complement strand
GAATTATTGGTTTCCCATTAATATATCTGATACTTACTTTCTTGAGTAGATAAGATACCTTCCTCAGGTCTCTATTAATGAATGCGATAGGCGAGAGGGCATACAATATACAGGTATTAATTGATGAAAGATTAAGTAGGAACTCCTCGAACTCATATACCTTAGTAAACTTGATATATGCGTGTCCAAAGCCTCGGGAAGTAGCACGTCCAATCCATACTTCTCTCTCCAATCCATACTCCTTAATTTTATCCTCAGGATCAACCGCTATGCCCCAGAACTCTGAGTCTTCAGAGATTGATTCATAGCTGAAAACCATTCCGTACTCGCTTCTCCTAAAAAATTTGTTAATTGCAACTGATACGCTGGTACCCGTATTTAATTTAACCTGCTCATAAACCCTAATCTTTCCTCCATCTCTCTCAGCTTTATAGGCTACAAGTTTACCTATAGCTGGGGATCGATACTTGAAATCCTTGATAGGCTCTAATATTTCGTCTCTCGATCTAGCATTCTCTACTTTCCTGATCCAGTCTACTGGCTCCAGAACCTCCTTTTCCCTCTTAGCATATAGCATATAGAAATGTGCTGGTAAGCTTTTACTTAGCTCTTTACTGCCTTTCTTCAATACGGGATATGCTGGCGATACTCTCAAAGATGGGTTTCTCTCCTCCTCTTCCACAAATTTCTTCTCTCCCTCAATTAGTAGTGATGTTAGGATAGCTCCTCTAACTGAAAGACCTGGGATCCACTGCTTCGATATACTATACCCTGTCCTAATAGGTCTCGACGATATGATCGCTGGCTCAAGCAACTTTATACGGTATATATATACACTCATATTCCACCACCACACTCTACGTTATCCCAGAACCATGTTGAAAGAGATTTGAGAACCTTACTTACCTCAGGAGTACTAGGGTCGAGCCCTAGTTCCCTTAGCTTCCCCTCCACGGCATCAATATTCTCTACACGTACATCGAAGATGGAGTCTCCTCTCCCGAGTCTATTAAATCTAACCATATTGATAGCGTTGAGTACAAGTAAGAGAGACTCCTTAGGTTTACTTAATCCTCCTTCATAAATAGAAATCACACCTTTAAACTCTGTGCAGGGGGGTACAATCTCTACATTGTATAGAGCTTTCTCTTCGGCTTTGCCTGTTTTTTCATTAATTTTTACACGGGTAATGTAATCTGTTTTAGGCTCATTTACTGGTTTAAATGATGTAACTCTTAGTGCTGAAAGCGAGATGCCCGATCTACCAAAGATTTCACATATATCACAGTCTTTCATATCCTCCGGTTTTATAGTACAACATGAGGATAGCCCAAAGCTGGGAGCTAGGGTTGAGGATATAGTTCTCAATACCCCCTTAATTGTGGAGCCAGGTATCACTAATCTATTGTTAGGTGTTCTATAGAAGGGTACATCAGTGATCATTCCTACCGGGGTTTGTCCCCCCACAATTACTAGTGAAACTGATTTTAAAACTACTTCTATTTTCATAATAAACCACCTCCCATAAGCTTATATAACATATATAAATCAGCAATAGGATTACATTCTCTCCTTAAGCTATTTGAAATTCCATCGAGAATCTCAAGTATAGAGTTAAAGTATTTCTCGCTCTCCTTTATTCTCTCCTTATCCCGCATTAACGCTAACTTAACCAGTTTTGGAGAATAATCATATCCTATCTTCTCAAGTAGTTCACCGAAGATCTCTAGTACTTTGTTCCACGAATTCCTGTAGTGGTTAAATATCTTCTTCATATCCTCTAATTTAAGCCCTGCTTCACGCTCTTTAAGTAACGTTCCTAAAAGCTCCTTCAACCTAGTTTCATTTACTCCAATCATTTTGCATGCCGCAAAGAGAAGTAAGTCGTCGCTATAGGGTTGGGCAGACATATATTTCTCTCGATAGCTCCTAAGTATGTTCTCGGCTGTAAGTTCAGATAAAAGACCCTGGTCAATGTAGAGGAAAACTACACTACTCTTGCCCAAGGATATGGGGCTCTTTTTCTTAGCTTCTCCCTCAAGGAACCTTGCAGCAGAGATTAGATGCCATATTGGGTGTCTAAACTTAGCTGATGCTATACCTATGCTTATTGTTCTACCTCTCAGTACCTCGTTAAACACCTCCATGAGTTTTAGGGAGTAGGGTAGGGCTAGGTATGCTGGAACTATAGCTAACATATCGTCGCCACCCATATAGAGGTACCCAAATAGTACTCTAGCAACCTCTCTTTCCCCTTCCTCGGAGTTATGTGTTGAGATTATTTCTGCTATAAAACGTCTAAGTGCCCGCTTTAAAGCTAGATCCGTTACCAGGGATTTCTCATGTAACTCAGCTAGAGATAGAGATTCACCAAAGAATTTACCCATTCTATCTCCATCTGCTGCAATAACAGCTATATTCATTGAGTGTTTTTCGGAAAACTCCAATTCTCCTCTATTTTTCTCAATTACAAGTTTATGTCCCGCGATGAACTCAAGTATGTGTTCACCTACTCCAAGATTCGTCCATTCCTTTTTATCACCTTTGAGTCCAGGTGCAATGTAGGAACCTAGGGTTCTGGATACACCCCTAATTTTGACCTTAGTGACATATTTACCCTTGAAGACAAGTTCTTCACCAATGCTATACAATCTTTTACATACCTTACATAGCTTTAGGTCTTTCTTTTTAAGATATATGGTGGCTGGCTCCAGTCCACAGCTTCTGCATACAACCTTACTTACAACCCTAGGCGGTTTTTCATCAAGTATTAACCCCAGGTCAAACACGCTTCCACTTTGCCCTATGGAATATTTGTCGAGGAGTTTCTGTCTACGTATATTATCTATGATAGAGGCTATGGGGAAAGTCTCGAAAACTAATTCACCATGATCCCTATAGTATACTTTTGCTAGTGGAGCAGCATAGAAAGCTAGTCTAAGAGGTATATCAGTGTTTCTCAAGAGATTCTCTAAGTCCTTGATACATTTCCTTGCATCCTCGACTTTTTTCCTAGGTAGGATAAAAGTTATTACTCCGCCTGAGGACGTAATAAATATTTCAGGGGGGACATCTAGTTCCTTGATGAGGAAGAAAGGTACGAGTGTTGTAGCTATAAGATCTATAAGAAAACTCGCACCTACCATAGTGTGGAGGAGTGCTCCTCGCTGGATAAGACTCTGGATACCGCCAATATCTACTATGGCGTAATATATGTCACCTTCCTCTAGTTTGGAAACGCTTTTCTCGATTATGGATTCCTTTCTCTCCTTCAGTAAGGTGAAGTACTCTTTAGTTAAATCATATAATGCATTTTTCTCAACCAACTTATAGTATTCCTTCCAGGACTCCCTGCCGAATCCATAAAGCCTCTCTAAATCAGTTTCTGGAGCTTTCTCCCTAAGAGTCTTTGAGTCTTTCAGTATGTTAAGTACCACCTCTCTGTTTCTATCGATAGCTGAAGCTATTCTATCCGATATACTTATTAGGCGCGTGAGAGGACCTTCCTCCCTGTGATGTTTCTCTACGAGGCTTTTAATGCGGGAAAATACTGTATAGCCTGTTTCTCTAGTAATCTCTTCTAAGAAAGATATACCTGCTACTACATGGTTCCTAGGATCAATAATTTTCCCTACAT
>JALURH010000148.1 GCA_027017025.1 Thermofilaceae archaeon | reverse complement strand
GTTGTATGCACATAGCCCCATCATAGCTAACTCAAGCCTCCTATCTAAGGTCTCCTCATACCTCAGAAGGTCTTCAACAAGGTTATACCTGAAGAATACAGTCATTTCTCCACATGCCCTCAGGCTCCTGAAGCCCCGCTCCCTAACTTTTTCTAGGAGATTAATCCAGAGATTAATAGTGTATTGTGGATCAACTTTACCGTCTCTAATGTACCAGCCATCATAGTTAATTATCATTAAAGCCCCCTCTCTCTCATACTTCTCTACGTCAATACCGTATTCCACCATACTTTCTCTAACTTGGCTCGGTGTATCTTCTCCAGCTACGTAGGCTCCTGCATATCCCCTCTCTATCCCCGAGACTAAATACGTATACAATATGTCTCTCTTCTCTCTCGCTTCACCATAGAATAGTATAACGTGTCCATGGGGCTCAAGCTCTCTCACGAAATTGAGTACTTCTTCCCTACTACGTAGGAGCTCCTCTATTCTACTCAAGGTATCACCATGAATATTTATACCACAGTAAGTTTATAAACTATAATATCAACACCATATCCCATATTTTACAAATATTGTACAAATGCATTTATTTTAGCACAAACTAGCTAAACCAATATCTAATTTAAATTCTAAAATAAATTAGGGGGCAATAGTGTCTAGTATCCCACTATCTATAAGGCTTGCTACACTAGATGATGCTGGAGAAATAACTAGGGTTCACTGCTCAGATATTAGTAAATGGTTCAAGTATAGGGGTGGAGCAAAGATAGAATCTAGATACGAAGAATTATCTGTTGAGGAGCGTTTCCGGCACGGAGGTCCCTGGATGAGTATTGAGACATGCGCTATCCACCTAAACTATATTCTCCTAGCAAAGCAGTACCCTATTGTAGTGGAGTACGGTGGGAGGATTGTAGGCGAATTAGAGCTGTATATCGGCGAGGAGAAGGGAAGGCTTGGGAAGACAGCTTTCATAGATATACTGGAGGTACATAAGGACTATAGGAGAAGAGGTGTTGGGAGAGCACTCATATCAGAAGCTAGGGGGATAGCTGTCGAGAATAAATGTAGCTGTCTAAGTGTGTGGCCCGATAAAGGAGCTATACCTTTCTATAATAAATGTGGTTTAAACAACATTGCATACGAGATAAGTCATATAATAATAGATGTAGGAGGTGTTAATGCGGAGGGGCCTAAATGCATAGAGGATTTCCCGGAGAAGTACCATATACTAAGAGAAATGTTTCTTATTTCCCCGAGGATATATTCCTCCCTGGCTGCATGGCTAAAAAGTAGGTGGTTCTATGCCTTAAGGCTGGAAGAGACTAGGTGGGTGGAAGGTTATATACCTTCTCTCGGATTAGCTTTTAGGGTAGAGGAGATCTGGAGTGAAGAGGGGGAGGCGAGAGTATTTCTTTGGCTAAAAGATGTAAATATGGTTCGTGAATCTATATATTACCTATGTGGTATAGCTAGGGACACAGGCTTCAGGGATCTTCATCTCTTCGTAGAGAAGGAATTAGCTTCAAGGTATATTCTCGGAGAATTTCCCAGCAAAGTTGTTGGGGAAGAAATAATACTTACGGAAAGATTACGGTACTAAGCTATTTTCCACTTAGCTACAATCTCTCAAGATCTTAGCACGTAGTTCTCCATACTTAGGTGGTGCAGTATCGCGTAAACATAGATATTAGTGTCAATATACACTCTAACATTCTTGGGGAGTGTAACCTGATATCTCCTAGTAACCTTGGTAATACTCATTGAATCACTATGTACTACATAGTACATAGTAAACTTTCGGAAATTAAATTTGTTCAGATAATTCTACTAGCCTAATCCCTATGATCTTAGACTTAACTAAGTACTCGAAATACCTGAAAGAGATTCATCCCAACCTCCCTACTGAACCCCTTAAAATTTTAATACCTTCTTCAAACACCATGTCTTCATCGACCTTCCCGAGCTCAGAGGCATATACTTCAACTGGATCAAATAAACCCCGCGGAATTAATACAATCCTCCCATCCCTGACTATAACCAATAACTCGTCTCCCTCATTAATGCCAGCTTCACGCCTAACATCAGCAGGCAGCTTTACAATACCATTCTTATACACCTTAACCCTGTACATGGAAACCGCAATAACTATAAGTAACCAAAGGTAATAAAAGTTACCATGCCTATACTCTGCGATACCATATGCGTATGGGCTCTATACTTTAAGGATTCAGCTTATCGAAGACATGTATTAGAGCTAAGGTCGAAACACAAGCTTGCAATACCAGATATATGTCTCATAGAAGCGTCCTACCCTATATACGGGGCGAAAGGCTTGAAAGAATTGAAGAAATACTCGAAATTCGTCGAGAATCTCCCAGTAGCCCCCGGCATCAAAATATTAGAGACAGATCTATACGACCTAGCTACAGCCCTAACTCTAGCTACAAAACACCCAGATATCTTCATAGACAGAGAGGGAAACCTATGTCTATTCAATGCACTAATAGCATCTATATGGCTAAAAACCAAAAACCCGCTAGCGACAACAGATACCCAACTCATAAAACTGGGAAAACTAAAAAACCTAAAAACAATAAAACTTAAAAAAGCAAAACTCAGATAAAACAACTTGTACCCATAGAACAGTATAGCAAAGAAATAGCTCAACCCTATAGATTAGAACTAGGTTAATAGCCTAGCATTTCATAGTATAGCTCGGTGGTTACTTGGAGAAAGAGAGATTACTCAATGGTTTTAAGAGAATAAGGCAGGGATTTCTCCTACTAATCCCCTCCTCAGTTATAGGGCTAATAGTGGCTCCACTTACTTCCCCTAGAGATTTCCTAGAACTAGGTCCGGGAGTAATAGCCTACCTAATATTTATTGGAATACTTGGTATGGTATCCGCAATCCTAGTTATAGCTTCATGGATCCTCAGGATAGTGGGGTGGGGAAACATATGTGGGGCTGGGATAAAAAGGTTCTATTGCTACACTAGGCTACTTCTAATAGTTCTACCCATAGTTGGAGTCGCAATATCTATTATAGGTGGTATAATCTATGGGATACAAGTATTTACGAGCGGCCTAGAGTATGTTGGACAAACACTATTCCCCCCTACTCTCTTGGCGGTAATTATCGCTGGTTCATTAATAATTACTGCTGGCTTCCTAGTTGAGGGAGTGTCTCTACTCGACATATCCTATATCTATGGGAGAGGTATGTTGAGGATTGCAAGCATCCTGTATCTCCTCAGCCTAGTGGTATCTACGGTTCTATCTATCTTCTCCACAACCCAAGCTGTATTCGGAGCTACATGGATGGGATTATTATCGAATACCCTACAACTTGTTTCATCGATTACGCTATATATAGGCTTAAGGGTGAAGATAGAGCATGTCTAGGGAGACAAGGGGATTAAGCGAGAAAAAACTTGTCCTGATAACCGCGGGGCTAATCATAGCTGTAGTTACATTATCTATAGCTACACTATTCCTAGCCCCGGGAATAGGCAGAATAGGCCTGGAAGGCGCTGGCTATATTGCTCTAATAAGGATAGAGGGGCCTCTCGAATTCAGGGGGCAAGGCTATAGTATCCTCGGAGCAAGCAGGGGAGTTGAAGACTATATTAGATTAATTG
>JALURH010000147.1 GCA_027017025.1 Thermofilaceae archaeon | reverse complement strand
ATTCCATATAGTAGGGAGAGATTCCATAGGAAAGCTACTTTATTGAAAAAATTTGGTTTAAAGGTAAAATTAGTAAATGATTAATGGATTTGAATCTGTTGAAACTAAATCTATTTCATCCATTTTCTTTCTTACAAACTTCGGGATCCAGAAGAGAAATCTATGTGCCTCCTCGTCATAGAAGATTAAGTCTAGATCACGTATCCTCTCTCTAATCTCTTCTTCGCTTAGCTCTAGAGGATCTCTGCTCTTTGAGGCTAACATGAATCCCCATTCGCAGAGAAAAGCCGGAATAAATATCTTATATGGTCTAACCTTCGGAAAAACCTTAGATAATGTGTTCCTAATAGCGGTGAAGGCGAAGAGGTAGTATCGAATAGAAGTTGCCTGGGTAACTGCTACACCATCTTCCGAGAGAGCATTGTAAACTGCCTCATAAAACTCCTTTGTATATAGCTTTATCCCAGGCGTACCCTCAGCTGGATCCGTTAAATCAAGTATTATGACATCAAATTTTTCCCCCGTCTCCTCAATAAATCTCCTACCATCACTAAAGATTAGCTCTACTCTCGGGTCATCAAAAGCACCTTTACTCCATTCCGGCAAGAATTTCTTACATAACTCTATTAACTCACTATCTATATCAACCATGACTACCCTCTCAACAGATCTATGTTTAAGAACTTCTCTAAGCGTGGCTCCCTCACCGCCACCTATGATTGCAACCTTCCTGGGAGATGGGTGCGTGAGCATAGCTGGGTGAACTAGAGCTTCATGGTATATAGCTTCATCAAGCTCGGTTGACTGGACATATCCATCGAGAAAAAGTGTTTTACCAAACGCAAATGTCCTAGCTATTAGTACATGCTGGTACTTAGTTCTCCCCTCATATATTATCTCCTCTAACCCATGCATGTGAGCCTCTTTAGGTGAGACCCACTCAGTAACCCATAGCCTACCCATGTGCCATGTGCTCATTCTTTTATCTAGGCTCATATTGTACCCCTAGAAAATACGTTGAAACAATCTGATAGATGTTTCTAATCGGAAGAAAATTTAATTACGTAAACTTATACTCTTACACGGTGAACAGCATGGCAAAGAAGTTTAAGGTAACTATTGACAGAGATGGATGCATTAGCTGCATGGCGTGTGTAAGCCTCTGTCCTGAAGTCTTTGAAATGAATGAGGAGGATGGGAAATCCCAGATAGTGGAGAAATATAGGGTAGGCGGCGATATATCGACTGGATCCGTCCCCAGCGACCTTGAGGACTGCGTAAAGAGTGCTGCAGAAGCCTGCTCTGTAACAGTAATTTCAGTCGAGGAAGTTGAAGAATAGGTTAGGTTATAAACCTAACCCCTATCTTATTCTTTATCACTGGGTACCATGTCTTCAATATCTATGCTAACTATTCTACCACAGTATGGGCAATAGCTTGCTCCACTAGGTATATATGCTTTACAGAATGGACATACAAGGTATCTCTCCTCCATTTCTCGGGGAACTCTGCGGAAAACCACGTACAAGGTTGCAACAATAATTAACGCAAATATCGTAGCTATGAGGACATATAGTATATAGGTATTATTGCCTGTAGTGGATACCTCGTGGAGTATGAATCCCCATCCTTCAAAAAGACCCCTAAGGTCGGTTCCAGCGGCTTTACTTAATACCTCGATGAGTTTACTATTTGTCTTTACACTACCTTCCTCTCTTACAACATCTGATATTTTCCTAATATATCCTAAACCACCGTATTTCTCGGCAAGATAGTGGATAATGTAGTAGCTAGCAGCATACGCATATGATTCCTCTAGCCTATTATCTGGCCAATCCGTTACGAAACCGAGATTCCCGCCGTATAGGTCAAAGACCCTATTTGATGCCTCAACAAGATCTTTTCTATAATCACTTGTGTCCAGACCTATTTTCTCTGCTACCTCTATGGAGATATATTGTGCCATTCCTTCATGGAACCATCTAAGTTGATCATTTGCTTCAATACCCACTATACCGAGTGCGAGATGTGTATATTCGTGAATAATTGTTGTCTCTAAGTAACCTTCTGCGTACCTTATAAGTCCTAGATTAAGTCTGATTGGTCCTTTCCCACCAATATTTATGTCTTCTCCTAGAACAAAACCTAAGGTGGATATACCGCCCATCGATTCCTTGGGTAGGAAGAATTTAAACTCCAGTTTCTCAGGCTTTACACCAAAGGTGTCAATTAATATGGGATATGATTTCTCTATTACATTGAATACCTTCTCAGCGAATTTGGAATAGATTTCTGGATATACTATGGTAACCTCCATCCCATCTATCTTGCCATTGAATACACGATCTTCTATAGGTTGCTTAAGATCATATTCAATAACTATCCTACCCTTTGGTTCTTCATAACTTCTTTCGCTAAGTGTAAATAAGAAAGAATTCTCCGTTCTTTCTGTAGGATTTATATTAAGTTCTGTAACCTTCTTGAGATTTAGGATTGTTACATTAACTACTAACTTTACTGGAGGCTCTACTAATAGTTGAGGCGACATGAACCATCCACTATCTCCAGCTATAAGGGAAGCATAGGGAAAGTTGTAATATATGTAGATTTCATAGAACCCTTTAGAGCTGGGTTTAACCTCAATAGTGCTCCTATAATAGAAATAGTAACCTGTAGACTCGTTGGAAACCCATCTATACTCTCCCTCAATAATCTTCCCAGAGACCTTTTCATACTTAGGCATCATTATCCAGAAACTACCTGGTTGTTCCCCCTTTATGTGGAAAAGAACCGTAGCATTACCATCTTCCTCCACCTTAATTTGAACATAAATTTTGTCTAATGGCGGTAATGATAGTGCCGGGCTAGGTAAAGTAAATAATAGGAGTATCAGTACTATGTTGAGTAATACCAGATATCTCCTCATCACAGCCTCTACCTAGAGAAAAAATGTGAAATCCAATCTAAAACGATTATGGTCCTAGATGTTGACTAGAAGTAGTTTTAGTATTTTGCTTTAAAGACGAAATTTAGGCCTAACATGCATGTGAGTTTAACCAGAAATTAGGTTTTAGGAAGTTAGTATAAAGGTAGTATAGCTAATTAAGTTATATTGTAGATAGACACGTTTTTATCGATTTTTTATCTAACCTATCTTATGTTCCTAGAGACCTTAGTTATATCCCTACTACTTAGTGTAACCTTAGCGCTGTTTTACATATTTTATCCAAGGAAGATAGTTTTCTCTGAAACCAATACGTCATATAGGAATGCCATCATAGTCTCGGATATACATTGTAGGAGAGGAACCGTATGTAAGGTACTAGAGTGTATAGTGGATTATGCTAAGAAGAATGGATTTGAGTGCATAATAGTTATAGGTGATTTGTTTGAAGATTTTCACGAGAAAGTAAGCTTTGAATCACTCTCCAGAGAGCTTAGAAGTATACTTCCTGAAGACAGCTATAAGTTAGTGTACACTACTAGTAGATCCTCCCACGATCCATTGATAGAGAAGAAATATTCGCTAAATATCGGCGAAATAACCGTAGATATCTACCCAGGTCCTCTAATCCTTAAGGTAGCTGGAATAAAACTATATCTACTTCATGGAGACAGCATAGTCCCTAATGGTGTCGTAGCACATGCAGTTAATCGCTTAGCAACATATTTAGGTATACACCTTTTTCTTGAAAAACTAGTAAGGAAAAAAGCTAGAATTAGAGATGGTTGGGTTATAATGGGGCATACACATATCCCTGGTATAGACTATGAAAAAGGGGTCGCTAACACTGGTGCATGGAAAAATATGTGGGTAGCTGGAATACCTTACTGGAGGAAACCTAGTGGAACAATGATCATAGTGAATACAGATGGAAATGTAAAGCTAGTAAATTTCTCCAAATCTTACCTTAATTACACAACGCAGTAATTCCTTAACCCAATCACCAGTTATACTAAAGTATTTATGCCTTCCTTTCCTGATAGACTCTATAACTCCTGCATCACATAATATTTTCAGGTGATGCGAGACTACTGGCTGGGTTGAGCCAGTTAATTTTACGAGTTCTGTCACATACCTCTCTCCCTCTAGGAGATACATTACTATCTTGAGCCTATTTGGCTCACCCAGTGCCTTGAATATCTCTGCCAGTTCCTCCAGTTGCTTGTTACCTAATACTTTTAAACTCTTTAAATTCATTCTGTTATATATCTTCATTTTTACACATTTATATAAATTGAGTACAATCTTCGGTAAAGAGAGAAATAGATTAAAGGGATGATAACTAGGGTATTAGATAATGAAATAATGTCCATACTAGCTAAAGTGAAGGTAATATCATTTGATGTTGAAGGCACACTAGTTAATTTTCACCCACCAGATAGAATCATACAGTTATTTCTGAAAACCAAGGGGTATGATGTCGATAGGGATGTTATTAAAGGTGTGATAGAAGAGATCGCTGTACCTGGTGATCAAAGAGATCCAGAAAAGTTTTATGTAGAATGGAATGAAGAAGTTCTATCTAAGCTTGGTTTTAGAGGATTAGGAAGGGAACTTCTAGATTTCTGGTTTTCTCCAGGAAATTACGAGGTTTTCTGGGATGTTAGGAAGACACTCGAGAAACTCAAGGCTCTAGGCTTCAAGTTAGTTATAGTTAGTAACAATCTCTCCTGGGAAATAAGGAGGTTGCTCATAAGGGAGAAATTAGATTCATATATAGACTATATCATTACACCAGATATTGCGGGATACTTTAAACCTGAGAAAGATATATTCATCGAAGCCGCTCTAGCTGTTGGTTCAAGAGTGGAACAAATGGTTCATATAGGTGATAGATTAGAGGAAGACTATATAGGGGCTACTAGAGCTGGAGCAACTGCTTTACTACTGGTTAGAGAAAAAATCCCTCCAAGAAATGTGCTCTGGATAAGATGTCTATTAGAGCTCGTAGGTGAGGGGTGTGAAGTGGGAGGGTAGGAGGAGGAGAGCCTTATTGAAACTTAAGGAGGATATAGAATCTGGGAAGGTGGATAACGATATCCTCTGGCTACTCAATATTATTAATTCGAGAAAAGAATACTATACTACTTCAAGTTGTAGTGGCCGGATACAAGTAGCTGTAACAGAGCTACCCGGCGAGAAAGGCGTCATGAGAGTTATCGCTAAGTGGCATCACCCAATAAAAGTTAGCTACCTACTTCTAGTACTGGATTCCTGCACTGAAGAGAACATATGGTTTGCTGTCCACCCACCAATAATTCACGTTATGTGTAGAGACGTGGATAGTGCTATAAAACTACTCAAGATAGTTAGGGATAATGGTTTTAAGCACAGCGGTATACAGGGAGTTACTCCAGACAGGGTGGCTATTGAGGTAGCCGCTAGTGACAAAATCGAGGCCCCTCTAAGGCTCAGGGGTAATGAAATAGTACCCAGAGATAGACTAGGTTTTTTAGTGGAGGCAGCTAATAGGGTTTTGCTGAGAGGTAAGAGAAGGTTGGAGCTACTTGGCGAGGCTTTCTCTAAGCTTTAGGTAAAATATGGCTATACATATAATTAACGCTATTACCACCACTATATCTACGTAAATCATATATTCCTCTACTATAGCCCAGTTCTCACCCAGGATTAATCCAACATAAGTTAAGGCTAAATTCCATGGAATACTGCCTAGAAAAGTTAGTAAGGCGAAAATGTAAAAATTCATCCTCGCAACACCTGCTGGAAACGATATGACTGTTCTTACAGCGGGCATCATTCTCCCAGCTAAAATTATTAGTGAACCATGTTTTGAGAAGAGATTCTCAATATAGGTCACGTGGTGTTTAGAAATAAGTAAGTATTTACCGTATCTTAGAAGAAATTCTCTACCGTATTTAGCCCCTAAGTAATAAGTTAAGACAGAACCGAGGAGATTTCCAAGCGTCCCCATCAATGTCGCCACCCATAGATCCATTTTACCTTGTGAAGCAAGAAAACCGGCAAAAGGCATAACTGCCTCACTTGGTATAGGTATTAAGGCGCTTTCAAGCGTCATTAATACGAATACTCCTAGGTAACCTATCTTCTCTACAATGTCTACCGCTAGCCGAAAGAGCGTTGCTGTAATACTCATCCTTAACCCTCTTTCTTTACCGTAATTATATATAATAAGGTAGGCTTAGGCTTTGTTAGAAAAATTTTGGATGAAAACATGCTACAGCTCATTTCCCTAATATTCCTTGCACTACTAACATCTTGGACAAGGTTGCTAGTTGCACTTAGTATTTCAACTGCCATAAGTATTATTGTAGGCATTATTGCCGCTAGAAATGCGGCAGCAGAGAAAATAATAATCCCTATAGTTGACCTCCTACAATCAATACCTGTATTAGGCTTCTTCCCCATAGCTATTCTCGTATTAATACATCTTATACCTGGCTATGGAGTAGAGACAGCTTCTATTTTCCTCATAATGACTAGCCAGATATGGAACATAATATTTGCCGTCTATGAGGCAGTTAAGGGTGTTCCTTGGAACCTTGAGGAAGCCGCAAGGCTTTTCAGAATGAATACCCTTAGTAAAATCTTCAAGCTCTATATCCCAGCTAGCATACCCAGGATAGCTGGTAACCTTATACCATCTTTCTCCAATGGCCTTTTCTTCCTCACTTCATGTGAGCTAATAAGTTTGGGGCGCCGCGAATACAGGTTATTTGGCATTAGCACCGTAATAATGGATTTTGTTTCCAGAGGGATGAGCGATCTCGCACTCTTTTCTCTTGCTCTAGTAGTGTTGGCTGTGATTTTAACATATATAGGTATCTTAAAACCTCTTCTCGACTACTCCGAGAAATTTAGATATGAAGAGGTAGGTTTTGTGCCCAGGAAGAGAACTGGTATTACTAGGATATCTGAAGTATTGGAGAAAACTATTGGTAAAGGTTTCTCTATCCCAGTACCTAAAGGGATTAAAGAGGCACCAAGGTCGTTTGAATACCGTTTTCCGAGAATTGGTAGAAAGCATCTCCGAGATATATTGAGATACTTTTCACTAACCTTAGTTACAATACTCTGTATATACATAGTTATCTCTCTAGTACCGGTTATATTACACATTATAGAGACTATCAGAAAACCTGGCATAGCTGGGCTTATCTCTTACTCTTTGGCTAAATCGTTCCTAAGAGTTATTTTAGCGATCTTGATTGGTCTCTCCTGGACCCTCCCGGTGGGTATTTTCTCAGCTTTCCATGAAAAGATAGGTAATATAGCAATATTGGTGCTTAACGTTATTGCATCAATACCTGCACCCTTATTCATACCGTTTCTAGTATCCTATTTAGAGAAAATTTCGGTGGAAGTCCTAGCTATAATTATTATGGTGATTAATACACAATGGTACATCCTATTCAATATACATAGTTCTGTAAGTCAGGTACCCAGAGAACTTAGGGAAGTTGTGGCATTATATAGGATTAGAGGAGTTAATAAGTGGAGAATATTTTATATCCCAGCATCGATGAAGGGGCTAATTACGGGTCTAGTAACTGCTATAGGAGGAACATGGAACGCCTTGATAATAGCTGAGGCAATCAATATAGAGGGCAAACTTGTATCGGTAGATCTAGGAATAGGTAAACTAATGGTTGTTGCATCTATTAAAGGAGACCTAGGTCTACTCTATCTAAGTACGCTTACCATGGCATTGTTTGTTGTAGCTATAAACAGGTTGATTTGGCAAAGAGTCTACGATTATGTTTCCGAGAGATATGGCTACGGGGTGTAGCGTATGGATATCCCCATACTTAGCGTCAAGGAGGTAGGCTTCAGTTATAGCAGGGGGAAAGGTGAGAAATTTAAGGTATTGGAAAATGTGAGTTTCGATGTACGCGATAGAGAGTTTGTTAGCATTGTTGGTCCATCAGGATGTGGTAAAAGTACCTTGCTGAGGATTATTGCTGGTATACTAAAACCTGAGAAAGGATATATTCTCCTAGAGGGTAAGCCTGTACTGGAGCCTACCCCACGTATAACGATGGTTTTCCAGCAATTCGCATTGTTTCCATGGATGACTGCCGTAGAGAATGTTGAGGTAGCTTTACTAGATTTAGTTAAGGATAAAGAAGCCCGTAGGGAGATAGCTAGCCGTATGCTCTCAATGGTTGGGCTTGAGGGGTTCGAGGATGCTTACCCTAGGGAGCTTAGTGGAAGTATGAAGAGGAGGGTAAGTCTAGCTAGGGCACTTGCCAGCAACCCCGATGTACTCCTGATGGATGAACCATTTAGTGCTCTTGATGAGTTAACAGCTGAGAGCCTTAGAAACGAGATACTCAGGATGCTGTCTGATCCTACAGTGCCTCTCCGAGTTGTTGTATTAGTTACACATAATATTGATGAAGCAGTGAAGCTCTCAAATAGGGTAATTATTTTATCGAGAAGACCTGCCCGGGTTTTAACTGAGATAAGTATTGATTTACCTCATCCACGTAATCCACGTAGTCTAGAATTTGAGGAATATGTTGATAAAATATTTAAGTATCTTAGCTAGTTGAACTCCGCTTCCTGTTCTTCAAATATTTCCTCATCTCCAGAATACTCGTAGAGTAAAGCGTATAGCCCCCAGTTTATCAGTGTTTCATTTAATTTGTTGATCATTTCTGGAGCTTCTAGTTCTCCATATTTTTTCTCTATAAGTTTCTCATAGATCTCCTCTATATCGAATTCACCCTTCTCCTTTATTAGCTCTAGAGCTGTCCTGAAGGGTTCAATATTTTTCAGCGATTTTTGGAGGATCTTTTTTCTACCCTTTCTACCAGATTTTACGTATACTTCCCCGAGTTTAGTTAACTCTATATCTCCATCCTTTAGCTGAACAAATTTCAGAAGCTTTGCTGCCTCAATTATTGGCATAAGCTCATCAATATCTAGTTCATACTCGTATGCTAGCTCATATATGTCCCCTCTTTTATTAAAGTTATAATAGAGAGCCTCTAGTAAGCCTTCAAGTGAGCTTAAGCTAACGCCGAGGGGTAGAAGGGGTAATCTAGAGTTCTCCCCCTTTATACTTGAGCTTTCCTCGCTCATAATGCTAGTCATTCACCCACAGACAATAAATGGCTAAGATAAATAAACTATTCTCAACTCCATTAGACATAACATTAGCTCTAAAAGCTTGAAATAGTAGTGCTGTATTGAATACTCTCTTCTATTTAGAGCCAAATCCCTTTTTAAACTCGGTAATATTATACTTGTGGTGATGATCGCCGGAACTTCGGATATATGAAGAAGGCTAGGACGACTGAATATACGTCTCCTTTTCCTCCTATAGAGCTTCAATTTTACTGACGCCTCTTTAAGTGGAGAGCTCTTTAACAAGTATATTTCCGTAGCCAACATAGACTATCTTTGTAGGTGCTAGCGCTTTCAATATCTCCGGCCGGTTAGTTGCAACTACTAATGTCATCCCATATTTCCTAGCTATCTGTGAAAGCTTTCTAGCTACCCTCTGTGCAGTTAATACATCTAGATGTGCTGTAAACTCGTCTATCACTAGGAGATTTGGTCTCTCAGCTAATATGCTAGCAAGCTTTGCACGCTCCTTTTGTCCTGTTGAGAGTTCATAGAATCTTGCTCTATAAAATACAGCATCCGATAAACCACTTATGTTTAGCACCTCTATTGCCGCCACCGTGTCGCCAAGCCTATTATACATATGTTCGAGAAGCGGTTCATCACCGAAGTCTGGCTCTATTTCTCCGGGAAGCAGCGCTGAGACCCTAATATTCTCCGGTACTATAACCTTCCCCTTGTCAGGGTGGAACTTAGGGCTATATAGCTTCTTAGCTGCCCCTAGAATCATTCGGAGTAATGTTGTTTTACCTGCACCCGAAAGCCCTACTACTACAATAACATCTCCAGGCTTTATCTTCAGACTTATATCCTTTAATACATATTTCTGTACTCTCCTCCTAGTAACCCCGAAAGCTTTGAGGGCATCAGCTAGATCTTCCCTTAGGTCTTTGATATCTAGTATACTTTCATACGTTTTTGTAACATTCTCGAGGACTATAGGACCCGATAAAGGTTTCTCGGGCCTATACCTTGGGCGATAAAGGACTCCACCATGCTTAGAAGCATAGGGGTCTTTCCTAAGAAACTCCTCAATTCTTCTCCTGGCTTCATTAGTTAATGGGTAATAGAGGGCTGGTCTGCCGCTAGCCGTATCCCACAAGTATTTAAAACCTACCTTTTCGAAGAATGGGTGGTATCGAGCCATCTGTGCAATAGTTTCCACAAGATGTTTTCTCTTCTTCATTTCGGGGATCCTTCTACTTGCTATCCACTCTAAGGCAGATTTTACAGCAAACATTCCGAGACCATCGCCTCTATAGTCTGGGTGTATAACTACTCGAGCTATTCTTGCCGCTGCACTATTACACCTTACTAGTGCTTCCTCTTTTATCTTCTCACTCAATATGTGCCACGCTTCAAGCCTCCCGTGCTCTGCCCTTAGCTCTCTAAGTTCCTTCCTGAGCCTAGCCAATAACGCCTCTGGCCAGAACGTTGGATATATCCAATCCCTAGGGAAAACCTTTAGGCGAATATTTTTCTCAATAATTATCTCGCCATCCCTAATTATGCGCCTATGCATAAGAGGTATCGGGGGGTCTATCCTAACGTACCCCACTATCCTTGGCTCAAAGGGTTGTCGCTCAACTAATTCCAGTACGAGAAAACGCGAAGCTGGAAGGGAACCTTTAATGGTTACTGGGATAGCACCTTCACATGGAGCAATATTGGATGCTATGAGTTTACCATCAGGGCATTGCCAGAGTGCTACAAGCTCCTTCTGGGAAGCATAGTGGTACTGCTCTAGCTCTATTATCGATATATAGTCTTCAAGTGAGCTAGCCTCCTTAACTAATAACTTATACTCATAGAGTGTATTACCTAGAACTGGGTCTAAACGGGGATAAC
>JALURH010000146.1 GCA_027017025.1 Thermofilaceae archaeon | reverse complement strand
CTAAAGTTATGGCAGATAGTGTTACTAGGTACATGAATTGGGAGCCACTAGTTATATCGAGTGCTGGAATAGTTGTTTCCGGAATATTAACCCCCGAGTTGACTAACGAGATATACATGGAAATGTAGATGCAGAATATGATTGAGGAGAAAACTACTCCCCCCACCATAGCCCACTTAAGTATCGAACTTATTTCGGCTAGCCTCTCCTCTCCCGCTTCCCTGTTTGTCTTTACGTTTCCAGCTAGACTCTGGACTTCTTGGAAGCCGAAAACCATTAGGTATACGTATGCGGCTGAAGCCAAGACTCCTCTAAGGAAATCATATATGAATCCAGGGCTAAAGCTATCCATAACATTAATGTTGTGGAGTATGTTCCCGAAGCCAACGTTATAGTAGTACTGTATTGAGAACATATGTATCCCAACTAGAGCTAGGAATAATATTGCTAGGTATGTCTGCATTACCACCATTTTTTCCCAGCGTTTATACCCAGCTAGGACGGCTAGGGAGAGTAGGGCGAATAAAGCTATCTTAGCTACTAGGATTAGGGTATAGTGTGTTGAGGGGCTTAAGCCAGCTAGGAGTGGGGGGAGAATGTACTCCGTTACTAGCTCTATAGCTATAAGTAGATTGAAGGCTGCCAGCGCTACATTACCTATCCACATTGTAAATCGCGATATAATATACAGGTAGTGTTTTGTGCCAAAAGCATTGCCTACAAACGATGGTCCACCAATTATTTTCCCTCCGAGTATACTGCTATAGTAAAACATTCTGCTATACCCATAGGCTAGTGCGATAGCCGATATGGAAGCTAACACCATGCCTGGTAGAGCATACCACCCGTAGTGTTTAACACTATAAGGTCCTAGTACGAAGGTTGAGGGCCCTATAGTAGCGCCTATGCTGACGGCTAGTAGCGTTGCGAAACCATATTTCCTCTCTACGCTCCTGGCTACGTGTGTTATCCTCCTGGCTATAGATTCTACAACATATATTTTCTCATATGGTAGATGGGCTAGGAGAATTCTAAACATAACCGCTATTATTAGTAGTAGTGGTATTATGAAGAAAAATAGGAGGATTACCGGTAGGTTTGGGGATATAAGCATTAAATCTATTATAAAGGGCATAAAGAGTATGACGGTGATAGCCTCCGTTAACTCAGGGGGTAAGCTAGCTATCTGGAATAGTGAGAGTAGGGTTATTATCAGGAGGAGTGAGAGGGCGCTAGCCATAAATAGGAGGTACTCAGCTAGATCGGTAATGAACTCTGTTAGATGTTTTTCTACTAGAACCTTAGCTACGTCCTTCAACATCTCTATTCCTCTTTGAGGTACGTACTTATCAGGTGGGCTTGGTACAAACTAATTACAGCTATAGTCATCATCACAAACCCTATGATCTTGAATAAGGGATCCATTGCGGAAAGCACTTGGGGATTCTTAGATATAAGCTCAAGGGTTTTCTGTATTGTTGTAGTAGCGTTTCCATGTATTCGTCCAAAAAAGGTATATGGGGGGAAGAAGAGGTAAACACCCATCATAAAGGAGATAGCTGCCGCTATAACCCAGAGAACCTGCATTAAAAGCTGCGTTGTTCTGCTAGTTCCCCAGGGGTAGCGGGCTACCTCAATAAATCTCTTAACATCTTTGTCTCTCTTCATATTATCCACTATATGTTTCAGCTCTCTCCTGCTTCTTTCCTTAGATAGTTTCCTTACACTAGCTGTTGCTAGTAGCTCAGAGTTCCTAAGGATATCCTCTATGTAGTCTAGTATATTAATAGCTTCTTCATTGTCTTTAATAATTCCTCTAAGTTCCCCAATTTTCTCCAGAATATCGTCTATAGGGTCCTCAGCCTCTTTCTCCAAGTGAACTCACCAATGCTATATTTACATTATCTAATACGCTAATAAAGACTATCGTTAAAATAGTTAAATTCACTATACTTTATCGGTAAGCTCGTAATATTGAAGAAAGATACTCTAGTATGTAATGTATAGTTCTCTAAGAATAGTAACGTATACAAAAATTTTATCGCCAACTTTTTCCACAAAAAGGATAATACTAAGGATCCTTAGCCCACCGCTTTAGTGCTTGTTCCCGTAGTTTCATGTCCTCTTCTCTAGCTTTCTCCAATACTACTTTGATATAAGCGTCTTTGAGTTTTCTGTACTTAGAGGGGTCTAGGCCCGCTTTTCTCATGCATTCCCTCTTAAACTCATAGTAGCTTCTGGCTTCATCTGGGTGCCGTATAAGGTAATCCCGGAACAATAGTTTATCTCTGTGCTCCCTACTTCCTGGGAAAGTTATGTGAATATGTATGTGTAGTTCCCTATCCCTATACTTATATGGGCCAGAGACGAAAAATCTTTCATGGGGGACACCTGCTTTAGGGTTATGTTTAAAGCCCCTAGACTCTAATAGTTCAGCTACCTCCTGCATGTATTTCTTCTCCACTACTACTAAGATATCGATAATATCTCTCCCACCTAATCTCGGGACAGCGGTACTCCCTATATGCTCAACTTCGATACTGTAGGGAATTATGTCGCGGAGGAAACGCTTTATTTCACAAAAAATCTTGGGGTACTCACGGCTGTAAGGCACTATCCTCAGATGCGGGTCTATCAGCTCCTTACTCATGCCTAAACCTCTTTACTAGAGCTCTATATTCTCCAGCCCTATATATATCTAAGGCGAGTAGAAGTACGCCTAGCAGAGTTATATCAAGTGCTCTTACCAGTTGCCCGCTTGTCGCCTCTATTTTCGCTTTAAGCACTATTCTTACATCACCCTCCAGGTTTGTGAGACTTAGGTTGGTGGCTAGGACATAGGGTGGGGTGGTAGGTGCCCCAGGCTGGGGGAGTATTCTAGCTTTCTTCTTCTCCGGGACAAATACCACGAGGATAAGGTTACTTGGAGGCTCAATACCTACGATTTCACCCTCATAGGTAAGCTGACTTCTATAGGACCAGTAGGGTGTAGTTAGGTTTTCGAGAGTAGCTTCTGAGACACTCTTAGCTTCAAGTACTTCAAACATTTTCCTAACATCTTCCGTGGTATTACCCATACTTGCTATAAAACCTCTAACTATGGGGTAATCCCCCTTCCTTATTTCATACACCGTGGCATTACCGATACTAAAAACAGCTGGCACATAGGTTCCATTAACTAGGACAGGGGATGGGAAAATATTGAGCATAATAGATACATTATATTTTAATCCCTCAATCTTCCTGAAATCTATAACGCCAGCGTCAATAACACCTATCTCCCCTCCCCCATACTTAATAACCCTCATAGGAGCTAGTTGGGCATAACGTACATCTACTGTAACAACTGTGTGGAAGCTAGAGACCCCTACGAACACAGCTAGGATTATTAGGCCAGCAACTAGTAGAACCGAGCCTACGATTCTAATCATCTACTTCACCTCAAGCCTTCTCCTAGAGTAAATACCTACAGAGACGTGGAGTAGAGAGGCGAGTATTAGCGAGGAGATGGATGCCTGTATTGGGCTGAAACCAGATACTTGTCTAGTGCTCAACAGGAGCATAGACTTATAGGGGTATAGTATAGTGTATGCCCAGAGGAGGGGGGTTTGGGGCAAGCCGGGGGATCGAGTAACGTATGTTATGAAGGATATAACTATGAGGAGTATAAATGGGAGGATATAGTAGA
>JALURH010000145.1 GCA_027017025.1 Thermofilaceae archaeon | reverse complement strand
AGTAATAGGAGGGGGGAGGAGATTTTCAAAATAATTTTAGATGATTTAGTAAAAATTATCCGGGAACTTGAAAAAATAGATTTTTCACAGGATTAATCTTTATAAGTACCGTTTAGCTAAGAAATGAAAGCATGCTCACCCTAGAGTTAATCACAGAGATTATAGCGATAACATCATCTGGAGCACTTTCCCCAGGGCCACTCACTTTTGCAACAATTGCTGGCGGAATAAAAAATGACTGGAAATTTGGGCTCTATGTTGCTGTAGGGCATACATTATTTGAATTCCCGCTAGTCATTGTTCTATCCCTTGGTGCATCGTCTCTAATATCAGATCCTGTGGCCCTACGGGCAATAGGCCTACTGGGTGGTTTTTCCCTAATAGCCTTCGCTTTACTCATGCTAAGGGATGCATTGAAGATGATAAGGAGCAGCGAGAATAAAAACTTGTTAAGTAGCTGGAGTAAGGGGGGATTAATTACTGGCTTATTGTTTACTGCCTTAAATCCCTACTTTATTATATGGTGGGCCTCCGCGGGCCTCAAAATAGTTGTAGATATACTGTCTTACGGAGGCTTACCTGCAGTTTTCGTAGCATATCCTGTACATGTGTGGATGGATTATGTTTGGTTAATTTTCCTAGCTTATGCGTCTTCAAAGGGTAGAATCCTAGGAAGGAAGAGTCAGATAATACTTCTACTAGTCTTTTCCATAGTACTGGTATATTATGGAGCTAGGTTTATTCTCCTTAGCTAGATGGATAGAGCATATAGTAATTGCTGAGGTATAGGAATTGAATAGAATTTTTGAGGAGATAAGTTTCTTAATGCAAGCTGCTTTATCTGTTGGGAGGTGTTATCGATGCTTGACTTAGCTCTAATACATGCACCAAGTGTCTATGATTTCCGCAAGAGAAGGTGGGTTCATTATGGACCGATAAGTGATGTGGTTCCCTCAACACCTATCTTCGACATGTATCCTATAGGTTTCTTCAGTATTGCAAGCTATCTAGAGTCTAAGGGGTATAGGGTAGGTATCTACAATATTGCTGCAAGAATGGTGTTAGAACCTTCTCTGGATGTTGAAAAACTAATTAGGAATATGGATGCTGGTATCTATGCTATAGACCTACACTGGATGGTACACGCGCATGGAGCCCTAGAATTAGCTAAAATAATTAAAGAAGTTAAAGATGCTCCAGTAGTGTTAGGAGGGCTCTCAGCAACACTCTTCTACAAGGAAATTCTGGAAAAATATCCATATGTAGATGTCATAGTCCTAGGTGATACGACCGAGCCTATTCTGGAGGAAATAATTAATAGATTAGAGAGGGGGCAGAGCCTAGAATCTACACCAAACATAGCCTATAGGGATCATGACAAAATCACATGCAGTAAGATAAGATATGTGCCATATAATTTAGACCAATATGCTCCCCGCTACGACCTACTTGTTAAAGCTGTGGCTAGAACAGGTATAAAAAACGCTAAACCCTATGCTCTTTTTGAAAAAGATCCTATAACAGCGATCCTAATGTTTAAGGGTTGTATATATAACTGTATAACATGCGGGGGCTCTAATTACGTATATGTTAACTACCTTAAGAGGGAAAAACTTGGTGTAAAGAGCGTAGAAACAATAATCCGCGAAATTAGGGAGATCTCAGAAAGATTTAAAACATCGCTTTTCATAATCGGTGACCCGAGGCTATTAGGTAAGAAAAGAATGGAGGAAATGATTCAGAAACTAAGGGAGTTATCGCTTGATATACCTTTATTCTTCGAGTTCTTTGAACCACCGAATAGGGAGGAACTAGAACTTTTAAGAAAGGCTTCCGAAAGAGTTTATCTACAGTTATCTCCCGAATCCCACGACCCCAACATACGTAGAAACTTTGGAAGACCCTATGACAATGAATCTCTAGAAAAGTTTGTAAAAAATTCTGCTAGCCTTGGCTTCGAGAGGCTAGACCTCTACTTCATGGTTGGACTACCGGGGCAGAACGTAGATAATGTCTCAGGCATAGGGTTTTTCTTCAAAAAACTCTACAGGATAGTGGATAGGAGAATAAATGCTTTCGTAGCACCACTAGCTCCTTTCGTAGATCCAGGAAGCCTCGTATATAACTATCCTAGGAAGTACGGATACAATATCCTAGCTAGAAGCCTTGGGGAACACCGCTCCCTCCTGGAGGTAAATAGGTGGTACGATATGCTAAACTATGAAACATTTCTCCTAGACAGGAGGGGGATAGCGTTAGCAACATATAATGCGGTGGAAAGCCTCCTCAAAGCGAAGTTTTCATTAGGAGTAGTGGACGAGGAACACTATACCAGTATCTCCGAATCTATCAAGAGGGCTCGGGAAAATATTGCATCCAACGAGTTAACCGCAAAGGAAACCACTAGGATAGATGAACTCTATCCCTCGAGAAAACTACTGTTTAGAGGTATAAAGACGAAACTTATACTAGAGTATATTAAATGGTTTATTATACATAAACTAGGAAGTATTCTTACCCTATAACACCTGTTTCCTTAGCAATCCTCTTAGCAGCTTCTCTAGATAAACCTGTATCACCGAGAATAGTATACCTCTTCCTCATCCTGTGGGCGATAGATAAGGCTTCTATTACAGCCTCCGACGGAACCCCCAGTTCCTCTGCTGAAGTAGGTGCCCCAATAGTCTTGAGTAACATCTTAATTCTCTTCCAATCAATGCCATGTACATAAGCCATTAGGATCGTTCCAATACCCACCTGTTCACCATGTAGACATTTTTTCTCTGGGTAAACTTTATCTAAAGCGTGGCTAAACATATGTTCACTGCCGCTACAAGGTCTTGAGCTATTTGCGATATCCATAGCTAGACCACTCATCAACGCTGCTTCTACAAGTATACTTACCCCCTCTTGATCAAACTTTGCTATTTTATCCACATTTTTTGCAGCCATCTCCGCTGCTGCGTAAGCTAACTCAAGGCTTATCTCACTTATATCCTCATTCTTAATTACCTTAGCTAGCCTAGCATCCCTAACGCTAGTATACTTACCTATAATATCACCAAACCCGCTGCGAAGTAACCTTACTGGTGCTTTAGAAATTATACCTGTATCCGCTATAATAGCTCTCGGGGGCCTAGTAAACACTGAGAGAGGCAACCCCTCGGGATCCTTTAAGGATACTGTAGGGCTAGCCATTCCATCATGGCTAATAGCTGTAGGTACGCTTATAAACACCCTATTCTCGAGATATGCAGCGTACTTAGCTACATCTATCGGCCTACCTCCCCCAAAACCTACTACACCACAAATATCTCCTCTCCTAACTGCGACCCTAGCTTTTTCAACGAAACTAAGGTTTGAATCCTCTATTAACGAGAACTCGTAGGTAACTCCCCCTCCACTTAACACCTCTGAAATACGTTTACCGAGGATCGAGTAGACGTTTGGATCAGTAACTACGAGAACTTTCTTACAGGATAACTCCTCTAATACCTCAGGCAGCTTAGCTAGGGCTCCACTACCAACAATACCTCTATATGGCAACCTAAAGTTTATCAACATTACCCCCCAACTTCAGTACCTGAGTGCTAATGCTAAAATGTTCAAAAATAATTTATTCTAGCAGAATTAATTCCTCAATATTAGCCTCTATCTACTCGGGTTTAATCTAGTGCCTCTAAGTTGCCTTG
>JALURH010000144.1 GCA_027017025.1 Thermofilaceae archaeon | reverse complement strand
GCCAAGGGATACGATCAGGGAGTGTATAAGAAGTCTGTTAAACCAGACTATTGGGAGAGATAGCTACGAGATAATAATTGTTGACTGTAGCGAAGATACATACGTATTTAGTGTCCTCGAGGATTTTGATGGAGTATACATAGTTCACGTAGGTAGATGGCTTAACGTAGGTGATGCACGTAACCTTGGCGCAGCTCTTAGTCGGGGGAAAATTATTGCCTTCACAGATACAGATTGTATACCTCCCCCCGATTGGCTAGAGAGAATACTCGCTGACTTTAGTGAATACCCAGAGGTGTGTGGTGTCCTAGGGGTGTATAGTGGGGGGAGAACGGTTCTAGAGAAGATATCTGGGGGGGAGTTAATGCCAAAACACACTAGGGTAGGTTTCTTCAAGGGGTTCATAGAGGGTAACTGTGCTTTTATCCGGGAGGTTTTTGAGAAAAACTGTAGATGGAGTAGTAGCTCGAGGTTCGAGTGTAGAGAACTAGCTATATGCGTGGAGAAGTACGTAATGAAGCCCCTTCTGTGGGACCCTAGGCTTAAGGTCCTCCACCGGGGCAGAGTTACGTTTAAAAGCTTAATGAGGTCTGGGGAATCCAAGTTTAGGGACATTGATCTCCGCGAAGGAGGCGTCTGGAAAAACTTTGTTTTTGCAGCTGGGATGGCTACAAGTATCTTCTTGGGGGGTCTATCTATACTCAATACTACTCTAGCTATCCCCCTACTATCCTACATAGCTATATTATCCTACTATGTTTCTAGAGACCCTATGGTTGAGCTAAAGTATAAACTCCTCTACCTACCCTACCTCATAATATTTAGAATAGTGTATTGGCTGGGTTGGCTATATGCCTCCATCAAACACATATGTGGGGGTACACGTTATCGCTATATATCTTCAGGTAGGCTTCAAATACTTTCTCCCAGCTGAATTTCTCCACAATAGTTCTCCTAGCATTCCTGCCAAGCCTCCTACTAAGCCTACCGCTACCTAGAACCTTTAGGATAGAGCTAGCTAGTGCGGCGTGGTTACTAGGTTCAACAAGTATACCATTAAATCCATCTTTAATCACATATGGGAAGTCACCTATGTTTGAAGCTATAACTGGCTTGCCAGAGGCCATAGCCTCTAAGAGGCTGAGGGGTATACTCATTACAGCAAATATGCTTATAAACGGGAAGACAACAACATCGCTCGCAGCATATACTTGGTTAATATCTCCCCTCCTCCCGAGGAACACGAAGTGCTCATCGAGTCTAAGAGAGGACACCATAGTCTTTAGAAGTTTTAGACGTTCCTCCTCATACTCATAGGTGCCTTTGGTGAGGAAAACAAATTTTACGTTCTCCAACGAGTTCTTAACTATCCTCGAGGCTTTAATAAATACTTCACCCCCCTTCCACGGGGTTACATCACCAGCCATCAATATAACCCTGGAGTCCTCTGCACCTATCTCTCTCCTAAATTTATCTCCAACATTAGCTGGACTAAACTTCTCCACATCTACCCCAACGGGAACTATCCTAGTTTTCTCACGTAGGCCTGGGGGAAGAGTCTCTTTTATCCCCGGCGATATACATACAGGTATATCTATCGTCGAAGCAATAAGCCTAGAGAGATTATAGCTCTTGGCGAGTTTGAGAAGGAATCTAGTATAGAGTGGGTAGTTTAATGCCTCCCCGTAGGTACTGTCGAGCCTAGAATATAGAGTAAAAACTTTTAAAACACTGACTCCATAGAGCCCTAGCCCCTCGCTAACCCCAATCAGAGGATATGAGGAGTGTCCATGAACTATGTCTATAGAGTTCTCCAGTACAACCTTCTTCAGCCTCCATAGGGAGTGGAGAATAAAACTTAGTCCCCCAGAACTATATGAATCTCCGCTAGCTACAGGCACCCTATGGTAAACTATATTATCTACTTCTTCACGCTCTCTATTAACCCTCGAGCCTACAGTAAATACATGTACATCATATCCTTTCCCCAGGAGCCTCAGTGCAAGCTCTCTAACAGTGTTCCTTACACCTTCAACCCAGGGTGGGTTAAGGTTAAGTCCATAAAACATTATCTTCATAATATAGACACTCTATCGGTGATAGTAGTAACTAAGTTTCTCTACTATCATTCTCTCAGCGATTTTGCCGATCGCATATAGAACTAGGGAGACTATAGCTAGCATTATCCCTATCATGAGGGCTGTTATACCGAATAAAGCATACTCGATGCTGAAGTACCTTGTCCTATTAAATATATCTAGTAGCTTGAGGAATAACGCTATGCTGGTGAATAATAGAGCTACGGCTGGTATACCCAGGTAGAAGAGCGGTTTCCCCTCCGTTATAAAGGTTATTATAGACAAAATCACCGAGAGAGTATGTCTAACGGGATTATAGGTTGAGGTATTAAGCCCCTCATACCTACTTGAGATAGGTACCTCTACTATCCTCAAACCCTTCTTTGACGCATCAATTAATATCTGTGAGTCAACTCCAATACCATTAACCGTAATACTTATCTCCTCTAACGCTTTCCTGCTATAGGCTCTAAAACCGCTCTGGGTATCCGTTATCTTCTGTCTCTCTGTACGCGTAAACATATTTAAGATCTTGTTACCCACCCTCCTGTAGAATGGCATATCCTCGTTACCTTTGGGCTCTAGGAATCGTGATCCAACAACAATATCTGCTTCACCAGCAACTATTGGAGCTATTAGCTGCTTAATTTCCGAGGGGTTATGTTGTCCATCAGCATCTAGTGTAACAACTATATCAGCGCCTAAGCTATAGGCCCTCCTGAAGCCAGTCCTGAGAGCAGCTCCCTTTCCCTGGTTTTTCTCGTGTGAAACAACTATTGCACCTAGCTTAGCAGCTATCTCAGCTGTTAAGTCCCCGGAACCATCATTAACTACTATAATATGGTCCACAAACTCCTGTGTCCTCAGTATAACGCTAGCTATACTCATCTCCTCATTATAGGCAGGTATTACTGCTACAACCATGTTGACGCCTTCGTTATATTCATTATTAATAACATGCCACATCGGCACGTCTACCTGTAATGAGAATAAGATGAACTTTTATATTTTATCGTATTTAACGTGTAGAAATATGGTTAATTTAGTTAACTAATATACATTAATGTAATTAATACTGCCATAGCTAAAACTAGAATAAATATTTCTACTATCAGGAATAGAGAGATAATGTTTTTTAATTCATAGAATCTCCTCAATAACTCATTGTAGGATTTAATACTATCCTCATAGTCCTTGCTTAATTTTACGTATTTTTCGTGAAGTTCGTTGTAGAGAAACCTCCACTTATTCTTCGAGGTTCTAGTTGAAATAAATAGGTTTCCATTAACAGCTAGGTACATTTCTCTGATCTTCTCGTCGCCAGCAAATATCTCTAAGAGATATTCGCCGGGAGGTATATTCTTGAATAAATAGTATCCACTGGGGTCCGTGATTCCCGTCCTATTTATAGGTACGTCTAGCCCAGCTAATAGTACTCTTGCTTTCCCCAGGTTTGTGCCTCCATAATCTTTTACCTCTATCTTAACGTAATATGATTGGAGGAATACAGCGATTTCCTCCCCACCCCTGCTATATAGCTTAATAGTTACAGCCTTATCGCTACTATTTTCGAGGGAGTAGTTAAAGGCGTTAGAGGCTGATGCGAGGACTATTTGGCTAGGAGACGAGTTCATT
>JALURH010000143.1 GCA_027017025.1 Thermofilaceae archaeon | reverse complement strand
CCCCTGGACTATAGCTACATTAATAGTAATAGTTCTTGGAGAAGAACTGGGAAGAGGTGGGGCGAAGAGTGCTACATAGCCAGATAGTAGTATTAGTGGAAATATGAATAGCCAGAATACATTGGATTTCTGCCTAAAGCTGATCTTCAAGTCCCTTAGTACTACGGCTTTAACCGCTCGCCAATTCACTTTAGCTTCACCCCAGTTAGGAGGAAGTATATGTCTCCTAGACTAATCCTCCTTAAGCTTAGAGAAAGATACTTCACGTCATCCAAGATTTTCTCTACACTCCTTATTGATTCAGGGTTATTTGTGACTAATGTTACCCTATACCCCCCGGAGAATATAAGTTCTCCACAGGTTTTCCTCAATCTCTCCAGTAAATGTTTACTTGGCTTCCCAGTAAACTCGATATCAATGGAGTACCTATAGCCTATTTTCCTCCTGAGCTCGCTGGGTGGAGTAGAAGTTATAATTTTACCTTGATACATTATAACTATCTTATCTGCTAGGTATTCCGCGTCCTCAAATAGGTGTGTAGCTAAAACTATGGTTTTACCCTTAGATTTTAAGTTCTCAGCTATCTCCCAGAACACTCTCCTAGAGGAGGGGTCTAGACCTGTAGTAGGTTCATCTAAGATAAGTATATCTGGGTCAGAGGCTAGAGCTACCGCTAGACTTGTTTTACGTTTCATTCCGCCAGAATACGTAGTAACCCTCCTTTTATAGAACCACTCGCCTAGATCCAGCTCCTCCTTCAATGACTTGAGCCTCCTATCGGCGGAGCCTTTATCTACACCCTGAATAGATGAATAGAAAATATAGTTCTCATACCCCGTGAGGCTACCGTATAGACCGAGATCCTGAGGCATGTAGCTTATCCTACCCCTAACCTCAATATCTAGGTAGGGTTCTTTCCCAAAAATCGTAAGTCTCCCGGAGGTTGGCTGGAGTATACCAGCAGCTATCTTCATAAACGTACTCTTACCCGAGCCGTTGGGACCCAGTAGCACCGCTACTTCATTCTCGTCTACTATAAGATCTACACTACTTAGTGCTTCTACTTCATGCCTCCCTCCCGGTATAACTCCTAGACTATACTTTTTCACCAATTTTTCCGCTACAAGTACTGGTGGCATATTTATCTAGAAAAATTAAGCCAGAGAGGTTCATATACCCTGAAGAAACTCTTAATTTAAGAGCTGGGAGAAATTACATTCTTCTCCGATAAAGGAACGTTGGTTAAAAATATTTAATAGATCTTCACATAATCAACTTCTAGCATAGCTCTGCCCCTATTTTCCTGTGTTACATGCCTATATACCCTCCCAGCATCGCCCCTCCTAACAATAAAGACAGCGTTATCAATCCAGATATCAGCTCTAGCCCTCGTATCCTCGGTTTTAATGGGTATATGGGCTACTTCCTCACCATCTATATAGAATTTAACCGACATGCCCCACTCAACCTTGTATACGTGCCATTGCTCCAGGTTTAGGTCCTGCATTGAGGGATTTAGTGAAAGTATCTTTACCTTCGCTAGTTTCCCGGAGAGTTTTGATAGAAGGTACGCTGCCCTGAGTTGATAGTTTTTCTCAAATAATATAATTGGTTGAAAAATATTACCAACTTGTGCGAAGAAACCATTGAGGGGGTATGTACCCCGAGACCTAAGGTATATAAACCATATTGGCTGGCAGGTATCTACGACCATTGTATGGTTCCAGAAGCCCCATCCAGCACTACCATAATGTCTCCCCCTAAGCCTCACCTTGGTTTCAAGTGTCTTATATCTCCACGGTAAATCATCAAAGGAGCCGTCAGCTATCTCCGCATTTGAGTAATATAATGCTTCTGTCGGGCCCATATACATCTGGAGAATACTATTAGATAAGTTGAATCCAGCATAGTTATCTATTCTCCAGTCCCAGTAGGGTGATTTCTCGTTAAAATCGTCTATGAATTTCCCCTCCCTAATTACTTTTGACCTAAGCTCGTTTCCCGAACCCATAGATAAGCACCAATTAAGGCTCTTGTAATGTTATAGAGAAACTATGTTATTTAGTTATTGAAGCCACAACGTGTTCCAGCTACCTCAGCTTATCCTCTATTATTCTTCGAGCCCTAACTCCATATGTATCTTTTATCCACCTAAGGTATGCTTCGTCCAGTGTTTTTGACTTAAGGACATAGTCTCCTATATACCTTATATGTTCCCTAATGTTTTTCTCAAAATCCTCCTTGGATCTATAGAGCCTCTCTAAGGGGGTTGGGATATATGGTGCTGGTAGAATTACCTTAATACCTCTAGAGCTTCTCCAAAGAGCCCTAACCAGCTCTGTATCTACTACTGTAGCTATAATAACAGCGCTAGTATCTAATTTATGGCATATATATTCAGCCTCTCCCCTAACACTTCTCCGTGTCCCCGCTAAAATACTCTCCCATTCACTAAAGTTAACTTTGCCCGTAAGTACTGCTTTAATAGCTAGGAAAGCTATCTTTGTAGCTAAGTTGTAGCTTTCCTCTAAGTAAGTTAAGTGTTTATAGCATGTAACCTCGAGTTCCGGGTTTATGGATATTGTCTTCCTCAATGCATTGTAGAGAGGCTCAAAGTATTCGAGAAACTTAGGTGATTGAGGTATTACCCTAGCTACAAACTCTCTAAAATCTTTACCAGCCAATAGATACGTTACAAGTATTTCCTCCATAGTCTTAGGTAATGGTAGAAATATTTTCTCTACACCTCTTGCCTTCTCCAAAAACCATCTAGCTACAGCAGTATAGTATTTTTTAAGCCTAGGGCTTAAAACTATGTATATTTTTTCTTGCCTAACCATACTGTCTAGCAGAAGCTATGCTAGCCTGCAGTAAAAAAATTCTTTAGTTTTTAGACCCTACCTCTTTTTTGCGATAATTACTGCTACAGCTGCGGCTGCTATAGCAGCTAAACCCACTATTATGAGGATTTTAGTGAAATCAATCGTTGGCGCAGTAATTGAGGGGAGCTCTATTTCCTCTGATGGTGGTGGAGTAGGTTGTGGTTGAGGCTGAGGAGCGGGTTGGGGAGTAGGCTGGGGCTGAGGCTGTGGTTGGGGCTGAGGTTGTGGCTGTGGTGGTGCTGGAACATTATACTCAATAGTTATTTCCTCTGATTCCCCTTTGTTGCCAGCTACGTCGTAAGCTACAGCCTTTATCTTAGCCTCCTTTGTTTTGAGGGGTGGTATTAATGCTTGATACATTCCTTCCCCTAGGATATATGCTGGTAGCTCACGTGTTCCACTAGATGTCTCATACACTAGCCTTACATACTCTACTCCCCATTCGCTGTCTTCAGCCTTTATGTATACAGTTACTGAATCTTTCCCAGAAACAGGTTTCCTGGGCGTATACATAGTTATTGAAACCGTCGGCGGCTTCTCGTCTGGCGCCGCTGCTACCGTAATCCTCTTCTTCGCCCCCTTCTCCAAGTCTGTTTTTACTATTGCAACGTACCCAGCGCTACCATACTCCTTTATCTCGAATGATTTGTACTCACCGTAGACATTGTATTCCTTTACTTCAGGGCTTAGGTAGAAATATAGTGTAGCATCCTTTAAATCGAAACCAAACATTGGCTTGAGGTCAGCGATTATGGTATATGCTGTTCCGCTACTACCAACTACCGAGGTTATAAAGCCCTGCTCATTGTTGAATGATGCAAAACCCCTATATGGATCCTTGCCTT
>JALURH010000142.1 GCA_027017025.1 Thermofilaceae archaeon | reverse complement strand
ATGTAGAGTTAATACTTGACTCGAGCTACGCTGCAATATCTGAGCTCGTGTGGGAAGCTGTAATAGCTGCAGTACAATCATTCCAGATAAAGGCTTCAGAGAACTACGGCATCTTCGTAGTTGATGTGAGGCGGAGGACAATATATGGACCTAAGGTTAGTAAAGTAGATAGTTTTGCCGCTGTTGTAATGGGGATACTCCTACATCTAGTTCCTATGAGTCTAATAGCTGTATCTATTAGCAGGGAGAGGGAGAGGAGAACGTTTGAGCAATTGATAATGACCCCTATAGGTGGTTTCGATATAGTCTTTAGTAAACTCCTAGCTTACTCGATAGTAACTATAGGGGATATGATTGTTACTCTAGCTCTCTCAGTCACCCTATTTGGGGTTAGAGTAAAGGGGAAATTCCTGGACCTAACTATCATCTCTATACTACTCCTCTTTTGCTCACTAAGTTTAGGCTTACTAATCTCGGTAATATCGCGGAACCAGCTACAGGCATACCAGACAGCGATCTTCTTCTTCATACCCTCGATGCTCTTCACAGGTTTCTTTACCCCCACGGAGATGCTTTCCCCGGAGATAAGGTTTATTAGCAGACTATTACCTCTCTACCACTTCTTGAGGGCATTCAGGAATATCCAGTTAAGGGGGTGGACTCTACCAGAAACCTATGGAGAAGTTACCGTACTCTCAATAGAAACTGTAGTGTTTTTCGCATTAGCAGTTAAGCTACTTAGGCTAAGGGTGGAATAGCATGAGGAAACTAGGTCTACTGGTAGCATTGGTACTTATCTCCTCCTGTATTATCCAAGGACAGAGAATAACAGCGTCCCCTGGAGGCTTCAAGGTTATTGATGCCTATTGGCTCGCCCCCCTCACACTTGGAACAAATAACACACTCGTAGTTAAGATAAAATACGTTGGCTCCACCTCCGCGAGCTCGTTGAATGCTCAACTAGTTATCGAGGATGTAGCAGGATCTGATCTAACATCAACAGATTCCTATACAGGCTCGATAAACCAGGGAGTTGTTATTGAACTAAGGTTTTCCCTAGATATACCTGAGGGAGCAAAAGCATCATACTATAGTGCTAGATTAGGTCTAGATTATGTAGCTGGAGGTAGTTCGCAGAGTGAGGAACACATTTTCCAGGTAGGTTTCCTAGGTGAACCCGGGTTTAATGTTACAGCTAGTACCAGTACCCTGAGTAGAGGTAAAACAAACAAAGTCTATCTAACCATTAAGGTATCCAAGGCGCCAGCGAGGAACGTAGCAGTTAGGGTGAACCCAGCTAGCGCCTTCGTAACCGTCCTCGGAGGTAGTGTAAACAAGCCTGGTTTAGTTGAGGCTGAGAAGAGTATTAGCGTGCCAGTAAAACTAGTTGTAGATAGTATGGCTGGTGATACCGTAGCTATTTCTGTGAGTATATCGTACCAGGATTATTCAGGTAACCCAGGTACGGAGACAATAACAATAGGCTTCAAGGTTAAAGCAGTTGAAGAGCCCCATATTTCTGTCTCAACTAGCCCCACCAGAGTATATTCGGGGAGGAAAACACGGGTAACGTTAATCATTAGGAACACGGGTAGCAACTATGCACATGATGTCTATATAACGGTGTCACCCGGCTCCCCGGGGGTAGCTGTTCTAGAGGGTTCTTCACGTACCCTAGGTGACATACCGCCCAAAGGGTATGCTAGAACATCTATACTAGTGAGGATAGATAGGGAGGTTACTGGTACAGCTACATTAACGCTGACAGCAACATATATGGATGATTTCGGCGACACACATGTATCTACGGTGGCTATAGGCCTAGAGGTTGCTAGGGGAGCGGAGCCCCTAATAACACTCTATACTCCTACCACTATACTACCCTCGGGGAAGGAGACAACACTTACCTTAGATATAGCTAATATAGGCGATGAAGAAGCCATAGATGTTGTAGTAGATGTTGTATCGGGTCAAGGAGTATATGTTTTGGGGGAAAGTAGGTTCTACTTCGAAAACCTCGACCCGGAGGATAACGGGACTATAACATTAAGAGTGGTGGCGTCTAATCCACTTGAGGAGCCTGGAGCGATACTAAATATTAGGGCTAGGTACTATGACCCATATGGTAACGAATACGTAGATACCTTTAATATAGCCTTTAAAATCGAGGAACCTGGGAAACCAATTATAGCCGTTGAGGCAATTAACGATACACTAAAACCTAACTCTATTAACACTATTCTCCTGAGGTTAATTAATAACGGGACAGGTGCGGCAGTAAACATTACACTCTCTCTAGCTTCTCAAACAATGGAGGTAGCATCAATAGTTGGTGTCTCAACAAAAACCATAGTGAGGCTGGAACCTAACTCTACGGTTCTCGTAAAGTACAGGGTTTTCGTACAGCCAAAGGTGTATGGCGCTATACAGCTTCTAGCTACACTAGACTATGAGGATGAATGGGGGAATACGTATTCTAGGCTAATGGCCCTGGGGTACAGTGTTGAGGGAACGTGGGAGCTTTCCGTAATCTACGTTAAAACTACTCCTACTGTACTTTTCCCCGGGGATAAACTTGTTCGCGTAACCGCTACGATCGCTAATACGGGGGACTATATGGCTCGTGACGTTGAAATAAGACTCCCAGGGACTACATGGATAAAACCTTCAACAGCTTCTGGAGCTAGAGCAAAAATACCTTACTTACCAGTGGGGCAGTCGTCTTCAATAACCTTCCTAGTGGATATAGACGAGCAGGCACCCCCCGGGAACCATGAATTAGTTCTCAAGATGAATGGAGAACGTGAAGCTGTTTTCCAGCTAACTATACTTGAGAAAGTATCCTTTGCTGTAAGGAACGTTACACCCGTGATTGTTTCCCCAGGTGAGAAAGGCTATAAACTCCTCTTGGAGATAGAGAATACCTCTAGAGCTAAAGCCGAAAGCGTCCGTATCGACCTCTACTCCCCATTTATATCTGGGTCTACGAGCACGCAGGTGGGGTCGATAGAGCCAGGTGAGAAAAGATTAGTTGTTTTTGAGGTCGATATTGATCCTAGCACGCCTCACGGCTTGTTACCTATAGAGGTTAAAGTTAAGTGGAGCCAGGAGGGTAGGAGCCTATACCAAACTAGCACTATTGTAGCTAAAGTATCTATCAAACCTATACCTATTATAGCATACGCTGCATTAGCTATTGTCGCTTTCTCCATAGTGATTGTAGGTATTGCGAGATACAGGGAGAAATTAACTACGATATTTAGGAGAGCTGTAGGTAACTTAAAAACTATTGTACCCTTGAGGCGAGAACATAAAGTAAAGGAATAATTTTCTCTAGTGAGTAAGCCAGGAGGGGAATTAGAACTAAAAAGAATTAATCTATTGTGATGGAAGAGTCATAACATGGTTTCTCGCAGCTAACCTAACTGCCTCAGCGCTACTGTATTTAGGTTCCCAGCCGAGTTTTCTCAGCTTCGCGATATCAAGGTGCATGTATTTTACGTCGCCTACCCATCCCCGCCCCCCAGCAACTCCGCCAGTAAAGATGTATTCAACGTTCTTTAGCCCCATTTCTTCAACAACAATATTAGCTATCTCCCTAACTGAGATAGCGTCTTCGCTGCCAACATTATATACCTCAAATCCTTCTGGGGTTTTTTCCCATGCAAGTAGGGTTGCTTCAACAGCATCTTCTATCCATATATACGATTTGGTTTGAGTACCATCTCCCAGAATCTCTAGGCGCCTTGGATTAGCTCTAAGTTTCCTGACAAAATCATATATCACGCCTCGGCTATGCCTAGGGCCAACAACATTAGCATACCTCAACGCTATACTCTTGAATCCATAGGTGTGAGAATAAGAGGATAGTAATGCTTCACAAGCTAGCTTTGATGCTCCATAGACAGATATAGGCTTGAGTGGCCCATAGTCCTCCGGGGTAGGTAGTTGTTCAGCATCGCCATAAACCGTAGAGGATGAGGCAAAAACTATATCTCTAATATCCTTCTTCCTCATCTCCTCCAGTACATTAAAGGTTGCTAAAATATTATGCTCAAAGTGTTCCTGTGGTATACCAACTCTAACCTCGGGGTTAGCTGCGAAGTGGAAGATTGTAGAAGCTCCCTCAAAAGCCTTAGCTATATCCTCTCTATTACGGACATCCCCCTTAATGAATCTAAAGCGTGGGTTATCTCTAACTACCTCAAGGTTCTCTAGTGAACCTGTACTCAAGTTATCTATAACCGTAACCTCGTATCCATATTCAAGTAGCTTCTCCACAAGGTGGCTACCTATAAAACCTGCTCCACCAGTTACAACAATCATCTCTAATCCCTGTAGGTAATGTAAAAGCGGTTCATCTATTTTTCTAAAACACTTGAATAAATTGATGATAAAATATTATTGAGGCAAACACCTTTATTAGAGTGCTATGTATTTGAGGATTATTTTTGAAAACCTCGGTGAAATTATAGCATACCTTGATGAAAATGAGCTAGCAGAGAAGTTTGAGGAAGCTACACCATTTGAGTCAACTGCTAGGGTATGGAAGGAAGAGGTTTACTTTGAGACCCCAGTTGAGGGTGGGGGAAAACTATATGATAAGGTAGCTAGTGGTAGAGTAGCCTATTGGCCTCCCGGTAAAGCACTATGCTTATTTGCTGGTATAAACCAGCCCTACGGTAAGGTTGTTAGGCTTGGATGGATTCTAGGGCCAAAACACTTTATTCACTGGGTGGAGGATGGGACACCCGTAAGGGTTGAGAAATACTCCGAGGATGGTTTGGAGGAGAGATTTGTTAAAGTAGCATCTTTCTTGAGGAAGAAAGGTATATACGCTGCTGCTAGAGTATGGGAAGATTTCCCATCAGTCTCTGGTGCAATAGTCTATAAGAAAAGTAGAGTGGGTTTCGATATCTACGTCGAGGACTATGGTTTCATAATTGAAAGTGACCCATTATATAAGAGGGACTATGGTGTCTTGGATCAAGCATTAGTGAATGCTCTGCGGAGGGAAATTACAACTAGGATCGATATAAATGAGGAAGGCTACATTATAGTATCGGCTGTAACCGAGAAACTAGGGGATCTTCCAGGGGTTTTGAGGAGAATATTTGTAGACTATAGGCATGCTAGAAGAGTGCTAAAGAATATTATCCCCTAACGCTAGGCCCTATCAACTATTTTGCCATTCTCCAACCTAACTATTTTTCTAGGAAATTTTTCTGCAAATAATCTATCATGGGTAGCTACTACAACTATGGTGTCACTAAGGTTACGTATAGTTTCCTCCAGTATGGCTCTCCTGTTTTTATCGAGATTCGATGTAGGTTCATCTAGCAGTAGGTACTGTGGTGAAACAGCTAGAGCACGTGCAATAGAGACTAGCTGGGCTTGACCAGTGGACAACTCCCTTGAGTTCCTGTATGCAAGATCCTCTATCCCAAATCTCCTCAGGATCTCCATAGCTTTTCTCCTGGAGCTTTCAGTATCCGACCCCCTAAGTTTTAGCCCATAGCTAACGTTATATAATACAGTACCTCTAAGGAGAATAGGTTTCTCATGAACATACACTATTTTCCTCCTGATAGGGATAGTGGTTTCGGGAGGAGAATCCCATATATTGACCCCACCTATAAGTACTTTACCCCTAGACGGCTTATAGAGTCCAGCAGCCACCTTGAGGAGAGTAGTTTTGCCGGAACCATTGGGGCCTAAGACAACTGTAACCCCCTTATCAAATACTAGGTTTATATCCTCTAACACATTCTTCTCACCATAGGAGAAGGATACGTTAATTAATTTAATCATTTCCTCCACCTCAAGGCTCTAATAAGCAATGTTATAAAGGATGTAGTTAGAAGCAAGAAGCCTCCTAAGGTTAATGCAAGCTCAAACTCTCCTTTCTCGACCTCCAAAGCTATAGCTGTAGTCATAACCCTAGTTAAGCCTCGGATATTTCCACCAAGCATTAAAGCTACCCCTAACTCACCTACTGCCCTATTAAATGATACAAGCATCGATGAGATAATATGAGGTAAAGATTCGCGTAATAAAGTCAATATAGCTTGCCGCCGAGTAGCTCCTAGGGAGTATGCTAACTCTAGTATAGTATCCTTTAGGTGCGATAACGAGTCAGCCATAAGGAATGTTAGTAGTGGAGTTACCAAGATGGATTGACCAATAACTATAGCGTAGGGAGTGTAGAGAAGCCTCAAAAAACCCAGTGGCCCAGCTCTAGATAGAAAGAGGTAGAGAACTAGGCCTACTATTACTGTAGGCAACCCTATGGATGCATTAAGTATCCCTAGTATCGCTTTACCTACCCTAGACCTAGTGCCCGAGAGTTTAACTGCTATAGGTACACACCACGTAGAGGCTAGTAGGGTGGCTAATCCGGAGATAGCTAGAGAGCGTAGTGCGATAGCTATTGCATCATAAAATATGCTCATACTATACATTGCCCCACTCAGTAATCTTTAGCCACTGCTTCTTTAACTCATCTTTTTTCCCAGTAGCTGGATAGAAGAGAGGTTTCCCATACTTATCTACACCATAGGAGCCTATAATTCCCTGCCCCTCTCCGGAAACCAAGAATTCCTTAAATTCTTTAGCTAACTCATAGTTTACTCCACTTATTTTCTCGGGGTTAACTATATAGACACTATAGATATTTATAAGTACATCCCCCCTAGTTACGAGCGCCTCAAGGTAAGGTAACCTATCCTCAAGCTTAAGCTTAAGATAGGTACCTGTATCCGCTAGCGTATAAGCATTCTTCTCGTTAGCTATCAGTAGAGTCTTAGACATACCGGAGCCAGACTCAATATACCAGTCCCCACTAGGCTTCAAGCCAACGAGGCTCCACAATATTTTCTCGCGCTGATGAGTACCTGATTCGTCACCTCGACTAACAAATAGAGCCCTCCCTTCAATACCAGCTTCGTATATTTTCCTAAATGCTTCTAGAGGATCTAAGCCCCTTATACCTGCGGGATCCTCCTTGGGACCAACGATTATGAAGAAATTATAGGCAAATATATCGCCCTCCACCAGAGTATTATCCTCCACATATTGTTTCTCGAGGTTAGGTGCATGCACTAAAACCATATCTGCGTCGCCTCTAGAGGCTTTCCTCAATGCTTCCCCGCTACCAACCGCTATGAACTGTATGATAATATCTGGGTGAAGCCTCCTATACTCATCCGCTAGCCTATCTAAGAGGCCTGTTGCATATAGGCTAGTAGTTGTTGAAACTCTTAGAACTTTGGTACTATAGGTTTGTTGGAGGAAGTATAGGGAAAGTGATATAGATACTATGGCTAATACCAGGGCGATAGTTATCTTACTGTTTTTTCCTGTAATCATCGTTATCCGTTATTCGATAACGGATATATTAGGGTTATGCTATACCCAGGAATATTTCTTGACAAAGCTCTCAACTCTATCCATAGCTTCAACAAGTACCTCTAGTGAGGGTAGGAAAGTTATCCGAGTATGCCATTCTCCTCCTGAACCAAAACCTGAGCCATGAACCAGGAGAACCTTATTTTCTACAAGAAGCTTATAGACAAATTCTCTATCATCTCTCCATGGTTCACGATATACTATTTTTGGGAAGATATAGAAAGCAGCTCTAGGTTCCTGTGTTGCAAAAATACCAATTTCGTTAAGTCTCTTAACCAAGTACTCGGCTCGTTTCCGCAACTCTTCTCTCATGTACTCTAGGTGGCTAAGTGGCCCACGTAGCGCCACTATGCCAGCTCTCTGGATTGGAGTTGTAACACCTAGTCTTGCTCTAACTATCTTAAGTATAGCTTCCCTAAGTTTCTCTTTTTGTTCCTCAGGAGCCTTGAGGTAGAAATAGCCTAGTCTCCAACCAGTCATCAGGAATGTTTTAGATAAACCATTTAATCCCAGAATAATAGTATCCTTTGCGATAGTAGCTAGACTCCTGAATTGTCCTTTGAGAACTATTCCATCATATATTTCATCGGAGACTAGAGGAATATTGTATTCAGCTGCTAGATCAGCTATTTTCCTAAGAGTTTTCTCCCCATATAGTGCTCCAGTAGGGTTATTGGGGTTTATAACTACTATAAGTTTTGTTTTCCTCGTAATTTTCTCCCTAATATCATCAACATCAGGCTCCCACCCCTCATCTTCTATACAGCGGTAGAATACCGGCTCTGCATTATAGATTTTAGCGTAAGATATGTATAGAGGGTATGAGGGCCCTGGGATAAGAACTTTATCTCCTGGATCCAGGAATAGTGAGAAAACTATGTTTATAGCCTCAGATACCCCGTATGTTACAAAAATATCCTGTGGCTCTAACTCAACTCTATTCCACTCCCTCTCTTTCTCGGCGATAGCCTTACGTAACTCCTCATCTCCCTCTGAGGACGAATAATAATTGTACCCCTCCTCTACCGCCTTGAAGAGAGCCTCAGCTATATGTTTCGGAGGCTGGAAACCATACTTTACTGGGTCCCCAATATTGAGGTACAAAATTTTTTCTCCCTTTCTTTCAAGTTCCCTAGCTATAGGCATCATCTCCCTAATTGCGTAGCTAAGACCCCGTATCCTCGAAGCAAATATTTTATCCAAGCTAAGCACCATCCATACCACTAGTTTAAGCAGTAAATCTTAGACTAATTTAACTTATTAAAGGAATCGTAGATAACATATATTATGTCTCGGATTAAACGCCCAGTAGCCACCTACTCGATAGTTGCCATAGATAGGGAGAGAGGGGAAATGGGCGTTGCAGTCCAGTCTCATTGGTTCTCTGTTGGCTCAGTTGTCCCTTGGGCTAAAGCTGGCGTAGGTGTAGTAGCTACTCAATCACTAGTTGATATAAGCTATGGACCACTTGGGTTAGCTATGCTTGAAGCAGGTAAAACACCTGAACAAGCACTTAGGGGGCTACTATCTTCAGATCCTCACCCAGAGTTTAGGCAAGTAGCGATACTCGACGTTGAGGGTAGGGTAGCTGTACATACTGGTGAGAAATGTATTCCAGAGGCTGGACATATCGTTGGAGAAGGGTATTCGGTACAAGCTAACCTCATGAGGACGGATAAAGTCTGGGAGGCTATGGCTAGCGCCTTCGAGGATAGTAGAGGGGGGCTAGCGGATAGACTAGTAGTAGCCCTAGAGGCTGCTGAGGAAGCTGGAGGGGATATAAGGGGTAGGCAGTCTGCAGCACTACTAGTAGTTAAGTGTAGCTATAGTGGTAAGCCTTGGGAGGATACAGCTGTTGAGTTAAGAGTTGAGGATCATCCCGAGCCAGTTAAGGAGCTCAAAAGGCTTCTTAGGTTACATAAGGCATATGTTCACTCAGGTAAGGGGGATGATTTCCTATCTGAGGGTAAGGTGGAGGAGGCGATGAGGGAATACTCTATTGCAAGTAGGTTAGCGCCCGAAATCGATGAGCTTCCGTTCTGGCAGGCAGTAACTATGATCCAGGTAGGTAGGGTGGATGACGCAATACCTATTCTCAGTAAGCTATTTAGGAAAAATCCTAGCTGGAGGGAACTTATCTTTAGGTTACCGAGGGTAGGGCTTATACCGGATAAACCCGAGATACTTGAGATATTGGAGAAAATATAGTCGGTGCTCACTGTCTATGGAAAAGCTCTATTAGTATTAATTATATGGTAGCTTGCACTTCTTTAACGTTTTACATAAGTAAAGGCTATAAGTTCTAACATTAATTTAGAATCTGTTTTAGTGGTGCCTATGGAGGAAAGGCTCTCGAAGGAACTAGATCTAATTGATTGCGTTGGGTTAGGAGTAGGGACAATGATTGGGGGAACAATCTACGCTGCACTAGGTTTGGCTATGAGGATTACTAATGGTGCTGCAGATATAGCGTTTCTGGTTGCATCAGCAGTGGCCCTACTAGTAGCATATATTTACTCCAAAATAAGCTCAGAGTACCCAGATAGTGGGGGTAGCTATTCGATAGTTTCACTTGGTCTAGGTAGGAGGATGGGGGTAGCTGTAGGTTTCATACAGTTATTTGCCTATACTGTTGCATCAGCATTCTATGCATGGGTTTTCGTAGACTATCTCTACATTCTACTACCTATACCTAAGATTCTATCATGCTTAGCCCTACTTCTCTTTCTTACAGTAATTGTAGCTAGTGGCGCGAAGGAAGCGGGGAGATTTGAGGTAATTATTACCGCCGGGAAAGTAATTATCTTACTATTTATCGCCTCGACGGCTATTACAGTAGTTGGTATAAAACTGCCGTCCCTCAAGATCAACATAGATATTTTGAAGGCTTCTGGACTAATTTTCTTGGGTTTCGAGGGGTTTGAGGTAATATCGAGTGCTAGCGCTGAAACGAGGAACCCGGATAGGGATATTAAAGTATCTATGGCTATATCGATAATACTTGTAGCCCTTATCTACATGGCTCTAGCTATAGCGGCCAGAGGTATAGGGAAAGTCTCTGAGGATACGGCTGTAGCAGATATAGCTAGGAGCATTCTCGGGGAAAAGGGTTTAATACTTGTACTTACGGGAAGCCTCCTGTCAACGGTAAGTGCATCTAACGCTAGCCTATATGTAGCCAGTAGACTCCTATATACTATGGCTAGGGACGGGTACCTTCCCAAACCCCTAACTAAGACCTGGAGGAGAAATTCCCCATGGGTCTCAGCAATCATCTCGGGTATAGCTGCTGTTTTTCTTGCGCTAAGCGGCACAACAATAACCCTTATGGGGTTAAGTAGCATAGCTTTCATAGCATTATTCACAATGGTTTCTCTCAGCGGATTAAGGCTGATTAGGAGGAAGTATATACCTATTTTAGCACTAATAGGTTTACTAACCCTAGCTTTCTCGGCCCTCCTTATTCCACCTAACCTCCGATAACTCTACAGTAGCTATTTTAGATAGCTTTCTCCCCTATAATTTCCTCAATACTCCTGGGTTTGAGTTCTCTGAGTACCTCGGATACGTGCCTAGTAATTGAGAACTTATAGTAGAGTAGGGTTGCTAGAAGCGATGGAGTAAGCATAGATAGCCAGTAGAGGATAAATAGGAATAGTGCTGTTTGTGAAGCAAAGTATATTTTTGAAAAACCAAACATATTTTTCCCTCCAGTCACCTTGTAGGATACATTACGTATAGTAAGTAAGAAACCTAGTAGGGCAAAAACATCTATGAATTCATCTAAGTACCTAAATGGTGAAGCCTTCTCCACAATCATCACTTTCTTATTATATATTCTAAGGTCCAATGCATCGAAGAGCCACTGTGAAGGTCCAACAAGTATGGATAATAGGATTAGGAGTATCCATGAGTACTGTACAGTATTTGCGAGCCCCTCAACCGATGCTGTATCTACCTCAACTACGGGTACTAGTTCTAAACCAAGTACTATTATCGAGTAGGTTAGTAAAGTTAGGGTGAATGAGTCCAGCAACATATCTATGAAATGGGGCCTGAGTCCCCTCTCCTTAACCTTGTCTTCAAGCCTAACTACCTCCATCCATTCCTCCTTCCTACCCGATAGATTCTTGAAAACATATATCTTAACCAGCTTAGTTGAGAAAATATCCCAGATAAGCCATGTAGCTAAACCTATTGTCGGCATACCTATATAGATCCTAAGCGAGGTTGAACCATAAGATGCAAAAAATAGTAGGGGAACTAAGATAGTTATTGCGGCTAAAAGGTTTTCGTAACGAGTATGTTCTACCTCTATGTTTAAGGAATCTATCTCCTTGTCTATGAGTTTCCTCGAAAATATTCCTACGAGAATAAGTGCGTAGCTAAAGGGATACCTAAGATAGTAGAGTATATCGAATAGGGGTCCAGAGCCTATCTGCTTCAGGAGGAAAAATATAACTATGTTTAGGAGGAACCCTATAGCTGTAGCTACGTCGATTAGCCAAGGTTTAAGCCTAACTTTAGAAATATACGCTAGGTAGAATACTAGAGAGACGGCTATTAAGGGCAAAGCTAGGAGATCGTCGAGAATAATGATTGCCATTAAATACTCCTCGGGTACGTCGTGGAGAATAAAAGGTAAGATATATTCGAGGATTAGGTGCAGAGTTAAGCCAGCTATAAAGAGAATTACTGCAAGGCGTTTTGTTATACGTATCTTAGGTGGGGGCTCCATAAGATAGATATCTGTCCTAAATCCACATTTCCTACAGAACATCTCTTCCTCTAATAGTTTATTACCACAACTCAGGCAATAACGCATAATCTCTACCCTCGGAAATAAACTATCCTAGCTATAGCTGAAACAATTACAGTGGGGGAGAGGAGTATCCAGCTCCAACCTACCCTGAGACCAACAGCTAATATTACCGCTATGGCCGATACGATGGATGAGATATCTAGGAACCTTATATCCCTTTTATGTAAACCGAGGATAGAGGAAACCAGTATAACTGGCAATAAGGCTATAACATACATATCTGTAGGAAACATATTTAATCAATTTAAGGAAGAATATTTAAAGTATCAGTTTATAAACTTTATGCAATAATTCTTTGAAAAACCCCAGGGCTTCTCTCAAGTTATTTTAAATTCAGAACCCGTAGAAAGTAAAAAAGATATAATGGGTGTACATACGCACGTTATGCTAGCTCCGTTTTGGTACGCATATTTAAATGCTAAAGTAAGACAGCTAACTAATACTACAGTAGACAACTAATTTTAGTTATATCAATATTTTTTATTCTATTTCCCTAATATTTAAATGAAATGGTGTCGGTTGAGGTTCAACCAAACTATAGTCTCGAATTAACACTTATGCCTTCATTTACTCTATCTCTATTTAGGAAAAGGAGAAACGGTTATGTCAAGATAGCTGGGAGGTCTAGGGGGGCTTTCCTATGGCAAGAGGGAAACGAGGTTCTCTGTAGAGGATGTAGCTATAAGGAACTTATCTACTGGACTGGGGTATGGTTTAGGGACTATAAGGCTGTAGATGATTTATCGGAGAGATTAATTGAAATGTATAGTGGAGTAGGGCTTTCTATTAACCCATATGACTATGACCTAATGTTTATCCCAATATACCTAAGTAGAAACACTGATTACCACACAAATGTTCTTAGGTGGTCTAGAAAGATATTTAGCAAAGCAAGGTCTTGGGGGGAAATACTGAGGATGGATTTAAGTGCTATGGGAAGAAGCTTCCAGTTACGGCAACTAAAAAACGCTATGTTAGAGTATGATAAGAGCGTGAGGCCATATATAGATTCTGGAGCCGATATTTTGAGGAGAAAACTATTATCGATAAAGTATGTGGGGCCTAAGACTGCTGACGCTTATCTATTATTTACAGGTAAGGATTTATCTGCAATACCTATAGATAGACACTTTAGGAGGATGTTGGAGAAACTAGGGCTCTACCTAAGTTTCACTACGCCCGAGAAAAAATACTGTTTAAAGTATAGATGTATCCAATGTCCTAGGGAGAGGATATGCATTAGGAGGATATTTTCCTCTGTATATAGGAGGATGTCTGGTTGGATTCAAACAGTCTTCTATATCCACGATAAACTGTTTTGTTGGAGGAAGAAATGTAGCGAATGTAGGCTTAGAGGAATGTGTACTAGTAAATCTCCCTAGTTTTACCCTCGAATAACTAGCTACCTATATCTTGAACCCTATGGTATATCTAGTGTGACATAATGGTGTACGACCCAGTACTTCTCTCGAAATCTATCCAGAGACTAGTAATATCTGGAAGCCAGAGAAAGTATTATAGGTTTAGGGGAGGTAGATGGTACGGCGGTATAGCTACGGCTGACTGTGTTGGATGCAACCTTAGGTGTGTTTTCTGTTGGGGGAGCTACGCTAGGGATAATCCAGCTAGGAAGGGGAGATTCTATACTCCTAGCCAAGTCTTTAGGAGGCTGGATAAGATAGCTAGGAAACGGAGATATAGGTTCCTCAGGATTAGTGGTAATGAGCCAACAATAAGTAGAGATCATTTACTCTCCTTGCTGGAATTCATCGAATACACTAATTATACATTTATTTTGGAGACAAACGGTATACTCATAGGCTATGATAAAACATATGCTAAAGCCCTCTCAAAATTTAGAAATCTACACGTAAGGGTTTCTATTAAGGGGGCGACGCCTGAGGAATTCTCGAAGCTAACTGGAGCTATACCCGAGGCATTTGAGCTACAACTACAATCTCTTAGAAACCTCCTGGATTATGGAGTTTCTGTTCATCCAGCAGTAATGTTATCCTTCAGTAGCAGGAAGGGGATAGATTACCTGGTTACTCGCTTAAATGATGTGGATAGGGAAATGGTGGAGGAGTTAGAGGAAGAATATGTTTTCCTATACCCGCATGTTGTTGAACAGTTAAGGAAAGCTGGTATCTGGCCTAAAAAAGCTTTTGAGCCAGATAATATACCTGGGGAATATATTTAGCCCATAGCTTTGCCCTAGGTAAATATACTTAGTTAATCATGGAAATTTTAAACATTTAGAAATGATATTAGTAATATAATGGCTGGAAAAATCGAGGAGCTTCGAATAGAATCATCTCTTACACGTAGCGATATATTTGTCAGTTTTCAGAAGTTTTTTATCCTTAGGGGGTGGATGGTACAGGAGAATTCTTATTCATGTATAGCTTTTAGAGAGAAGCCCCATATATTAACAAATCTCTCTCCAATAGCAATCATAATTGGTTTAATAATGGCATCCACTACGATATTAAATGTCCTCAGATTACCTGCAGATATAAGAGTAACGTATTCAGCGCAGATAACTTTTACCGCTATATTGTCCCTTTTTTCCTTAATAGTGGGTATGATATTCGCTTTCCTCAAAGAGAAAGAAACGGTTGCTATCATATACCATGGAGACAAACATTACATGCTAGTTGAGCGAGGTGGAGAAGCTGGTAAAAACATAAACACCTTTTTAATGGAGTTATCAAAAGTTGACGATAGTATCAAAATACTGAAGGAGGAACTTCAAGAAGAGATAGAGATGTATAATTTACTCCGCGAGAGATATGAGAGCTTCTGGGGCTCTTATAGTGGGCGGAAACTACTTGAGAAGGAGATAAGAAAACTTATGGAACAAGGGTTAACACGTAGCGAAGCTATAAGGAAACACTATAAACTCATATTTGGTGAAGAAAGATGACCTGAACTCCCTACATTCCCCCCAGTTCATATAGCCAAACCACCTTACCTCTAAATAGGAGGCGTGAACCCGGAGGTGGCGATGGAGAAGGGGGCTGTAACATCTTCTTGTATTTATTGTAGGGACAGTAAAGGAGATACCTGGGTTTACTGATTTCTCTTCTACCAAGTATATACTCGAACCAGTATCTACTAAATCTACATCTAGGAACGTAGGGGGAGCCGTAGCCTATAATATCCTTTATCTCCAATAAATCAAGGTAACCCTCGTAGGGTATACTTGGTCTAACAGACTCAGCTACTTGGAGTGTTTGAGCCAATATAGGTATAATTATTACTACGGCTAGTGCAGCTGCAGAGTACCTAGATTTTATTCTCGAAACTATTACTCCAGCGAGGATACCTACTGGTACATGCTCCATCAACATAAATCTCCATGCCCACTCACGTAAACCAAGTAGAGCTGGGAGAATACCGAGTAAGCCCCCAATTATAGAAGCAAATATAATAAATGTTTCACCCTTCTTCAACCTTTTCCTCTCGCCCGGGAACGAATCGACGAAGAGGAATATTCCAGCTACAATAAATGGAATGGAGTATCCAACGCTCATAAAACTTGGCGAAAGAATGGGTGAAGGCGGTCCCCCAGGCCCCCTCTTACCCCTAGAAACGCTTGTGGGGAAGAGTATATCTTTAACGAATGCTACACCCTTATGTATATCGGAGAAATGCCATGGAAACAGGGAAGCTGAGATCCCTACAACAATACCTAGTACGAGGGGGATTATAGACCATACACCAAGAAATTTCTTCTTCTCCTTAACTACTATGAGTCCTATGATAAGATAAGAGAAAATATACAGCAATGTATAAGCGAAATCTAGTGAGTGTGTTAGGAACGCTAGGTAGCTAGTGATAGTAGCTATAATAGCATGCCTAAATGATTTATCTATGACTGAGATATGTAGGAAATAAATCGATAACATCAGGAAGCAAACCCCTGAAGCATTTTTCATCAAATCACTAGCCATCCTAACCATTTGTGGCGAGAAAGATACTACTATAGCCGAAGCTACTGCAGCTACCTCGTTCCCGGTTATTTTCTTGGCTAGGAGGTAGGTAGGCACACTAGATAACCCGCAGAAAAACGCTACAGCTACGCTAACCCCTAGTCTTGTATCTCCAAATATGAAAGCCAATAGAGAGGCTACATAGAATACTAGTGGTGGATCCCCATAAACCATACCCTTTCCAGCCAATATTGCTTCAACCTGTATAAGGTAGTAGGGGCCGTCGATTCCAGGAATAAGCGGTGGCTTGAGGAGCACCCATAAGTAGAATACTGTGGCGGCTATACATAGTGTAGAGGAGGTAACTAAGTCTCTTCTACTCACGAGTAACTATAACCAAAGAGGTATATAACAAGTTTAGTATGAAAAAAGATGAAATATCTTTAAACCGAAAGTAGAAATACCTGTGCTATATTTGGATAACGCTTCAATGATGCTTAGCAGGAAGCTACCGAGAGGGGTAAGCTGGTTAGCATCAGTCTCTCTAATCCTAGCCTTAGCTAGTTTAATTAACATCAACGTTATTATTCCTTCATACATAGCCTATCTCGGTGGCACAGTATTCACGGTAGGTATAGTATACTCGCTTATGGCGTTCTTCAGAGCTCTCTCCAGCATACTAGGTGGCTACATTAGAGATAAAATGGGGGAGAGAATAGTTTTTCTTCTAAGCTTAGGGGCGACAACCCTATCATTTATAGTGCTCTTCGCAGCAAATAACCTGGTTGTTTTAGCTCTAGGGTTAGTAACCTATGCTCTAGCTAGAGGTATTGAAACACCAACCCTCCTGTCAGCTACAGCAACTATCGCTAGTGAAACTAGTCTCACAGCTACTCTCTTCGGCGTAATCCTAACTGTTAGAATGATGCCAACAGTTATTTCCCCAGCATTTACTGGATATATAGCTGATAACTTAGGTGTAAGAATAGTCTTCATTACCGGAGCTATACTTTCTTCTATAGGTCTCTTAGCGATGTCTAGGATAAGGGTTGGGGAGAAGGTAGGGGGAGAAAGAGTGGAGAGGAGAACCATCTTTAGCAGGGAGTTTTTAATACTTATAGCAGCAACATTCTTCCTCTTCATTTCCGTATCAGCATTTGTACCAATACTATCGTACTGGGTGATACAGGAACTTAAATATAGTTATATAACCCTAGGGGTTATTTTAACAGCCAGGAATATTGTGGCAATGTTCTCGAGGATATATTCTGGGACACTAGCCGATAAGCTGGGAGACCTAAATCTACTAATAAGTGTAGGAGTAATTCGGGCTACTGCTCTCCTATTACTCATATTCGTAAAGGATCCTCTAGCAATAGCGTTACTTGTGGTACTGCACGGCTCACTTATGGCTGCTCCTCCACGAAGCGCTTATATCTCTAAAATTTTTGCTAAAGAGAACTATGGTATAGCGTTTGGAACAATAAGTATAGTCCAGAACTTTGGTTGGATGGCTGGACCAATACTAGCCGGATACATAGCAGAGCACTATGGCTATGGCTTAACATATATTATGTTGGCGATAGCTCTCTTAATCTTTGCTTCCCTAGTATCTCTGCTTAAATACTATGAGGGGAAACATTAATGAGAGATACAAAAATACTTTATTAAGGGCTACAGGATAACTGGCTCCCCCGGGACTCTCCTAAACGGTTGTACATCACCTACATGCCTTGTACCTGCAATAAACCTAACTAACCTCTCTATACCTATACCTGCGCCAGCACTAGGGATAAGTAAACCTCTTCTAGCAACCTCTAAATACTCCCTGTATCTACTTGGATCTAAACCATCTTTCTTAATCCTCATAGTAATTCTATCATACTCCCATTCTCTCTCGCCGCCAGATAATCCCTCTCCAAAGCCCTCAGGATATATCAAGTCATAGTTCCTGTAGTGCCCAGGTCTCTCAGGGTCTTCGCGATCATAGAATTCTCTCTTAAAGCATACAGCCCAGAATGGATACTTATGGTCGAGAGAAGCAGCGGTCTCCCAATCTTTACCATACATCTCTTCTAGCTCATGCGTTGTATAGACCTTGAATGGCTTAGGCGGAACCTCTAGTTTCCTACCTAGGAGCTCTAGCTCCTCCCTTCTTTCCTTTACTACTCTTGAGATAACCTCCCTAACCAGGTCCTCTGTAAGAGACATAACGTCCTCCATTGTCCCGTACGCAATCTCAAAATCCATTTGTGTAAACTCAAATAGGTGTTTACCACTACTTCTCCTAGCCCTATTCTCTAGCCTAACGTTAGGCGACATAATGAATATCTTCTCAGCACCAGTTAACAAGGCAAGCTGTTTATGTAGAATCATGCTTTGAGTTAAGACTAATTCTTCATCATAGTACTTTATCTTAGGTAATGCTATAACAGAGCTACCTGGGTCTGGCCCAAGGGGGTCTGTAAACCTAGATGTTATTACAGGCATTAACTGGACGAATCCTCTAGAAACCATAAAGTCTTCTATAGCCTTAATGACTGTGGTCTGTATCCTCAGTATTGGTAACAAATCCTCTCGCTTTAGATAACTAACAACATCCTCAAGCTGGCTAAGCATATCTAAGATTTCCTAATAAGCTAATATAATTTTTTCTCTACTGCCTCTAGTATATAATACAAAAAATGAGTGTTAACATACCCTACCTCTATAAAATATTCATAGATCTTCTTGTTTTGGTTATATCCTTTTCACGGGACAATATTTGGGGATACTTCCTTCCCAGCAAATATAATCATAATACTTAATAGAAGCTATGAATATTTTACATGAGTGACTATGCTTGATGAAAAAGATTTACAAATACTGGATGAGCTCCAGGAGAACTGTAAGATAACCATTAAAAAACTTGCTAAGAGAGTTCATGCACCAATAACGACGGTCTATGCTAAGGTAAAGAGACTCGAGAAACTTGGGTTAATTAAAGCTTATAGGGCAATACTCGACTATAAGAAGCTTGGATTAAAGACTTCTGCCTTCATACTTGTATCTTTCTCCTACGAGGTAGGTGAAAGGAAGAAAATAACTCAGAGAGAAGTTGTTAAGAAGATAGCTATGCTTCCAGAGGTGCAGGAGGCTCATATAGTTACTGGTAACTGGGATATAATACTGAAAGTGAGGGTAAGGGATGTAGATGAGCTTGGGAAATTCGTTGTTGATAAGCTTAGGATGATAGAGGGTGTGGAGAAAACACTTACGTGTGTGATTTTAGATACCGCTAAGGAGACTACAAAAATACTACTCCAAGAATATAAAGTGTCTACGTAGGATAATTACCATGGAGGCAGTATATATTGCACATAGCTGTTTCCTAATAGTTACGGGCGAATACTCCTTACTTTTCGATTACCCATCCTACAATTTCCTGGGAGAATTGTCTTATAAAGCTGATGAAATAGTAAGAAGGTACTCCATCAATAGGAAGCTCTTTATTTTATTCTCACATAGTCACTATGATCACTTTAATCCAGAAATTATAGGTAAAGATCTGGGGAGTATAGAAACATATACTATAGTTTCAGTTGATACAGGCTATAGGTCTCAAAACAATATACTAGTCGTAGAGCCGAGGAAGACTTATCGATTCAAAGACCTAGTTATTAAAACATATAGGAGTACGGATCAAGGCGTAGCATATCTAGTCAACATAGGGGATAAATCGGTGTTCCACTCGGGCGACTACGCTAAATGGTTATGGCCTACACTGCCGGAGGAAATCAGGTTTGAGGTAGAAAAGGTATTCTGGGAGGAGTTAACAATCATTATGAGAGAGAAGATACATGTTGCATTTATAGTTGCTGAGCCAGAACTCCCAGGCTGGGGTGGAGCAGAAGACTTTATCTTACATATACGTCCAAGATATGCTATACCTATCCACCTCTGGGGCAACTCTCTCTTATCTGAGAAATTTAAGGAAGAACTTCAAGGAAAATATCCAGAAACCATAATCCTATCGTATAGGAGAATGGGAGAAGTATTAAAATTGGGTGTGGATAACGAAGCACGGAAATAGGCTGAAAACATTGAATTATGGTTTTTTGTATTAGATTGTGTCTTTTTATGTTGTTTAGGCTTATAGATGTTCTTGTATGTATTTTATCTGGGCTTTGAAGCTAAATAAGAGGCTAATAAATCCCTAGATGAACCCAATTACCCGAGGAGAGCAAAGCTCCCACAGGGTGGTTGGGGAAGAAAGAGCCATAATAAACCCAACCATACCAAACATAAACCACTACAATCAAACACATGAAAACACAGTTAGGGAGAACGGTATCTTTCTGATAAGTATGTCATAGGTCCAAGGAGAAGTAAGGGAGGGAAACGAGCATCGCCAAAGTTACAGGCTAGACACTGGTTTGCGGATGCGCTACTAACCATCATAAGGGAAAAGCATGTAGAGCCTTACTCCATAGTAGCAATTGGTCTGCCTAGAAAAGCTATCTACGAGAAACTAGTAGAAGAGGTAAGAGGTATGTAGGTAAATGCTTAGATATGCTGTTTATTCTAGTGCATGAGGATGGAAAGGTTAGCACAGTATCCTGTTAATTAATAAATATTTGTAATAACCTCTATTAACAAACAGTAATAATAGAAGATGGATTGAAAACTATGTCTAACTAAATTACTTATTAGGTAGCCTTAAGAGTCTAGTGATATGGTTTTTCCCAATTGGCTCGACTGGGAAATGTTCTCAGCTCTAGTTGTTCCCTTTATTACGAGATTTATCCTACTTAAATCATGAAATAGGATTATGTTTATATGGTAGGACTTAGCCGTTAAAATGGGGCACGGCGTGGCTATCATAGTTAAGGTTACGAGAAGGGGGCAAACCACTATACCCCTTGAAGTAAGGAAGAAGCTGGGGATAAAGGAGGGGGATGAGCTGTTGGTTGAAGCTACCAAGGACGGTGTCCTCTTCAGGGTGATTCCCAGGATTGAGGAGTTAGCTGGGGTAGACTCTGAGTTCGGGGACGTAGAGGAAGTTAAGCGTGAGATAGAGGGTCTTAGGGAGGAGTACTAGAGATGCGTGTAGTAGTTGATACCAGGTTTCTAGTAGAGCATTTCTACTCAAAGAGCGCTGAAATAAAGCGTAAAACAGCTTCTAAGCTAAGGGAGCTCATAGAACGTGGTGAGGGAATACTCCCAACAATAGTTATAGGTGAAATAGTTCGAATCACATGTGAAAGAAGAGGAGTAGAGGAGGCGAAACTCCGTTACCTCTCGCTTATAAGAAGTGGACTAAGGATACATAATTTAGATCCTGAGATAGCTGAACAGGCTGGCCTTCTGAAGTGTAGATATAGAAACATCCCTATGGGTGATTGTATAATCGCAGCAATAGCCCTAAAGGAGAAAGCCAGCGTCCTCTCCGACGACCCCCACTTCAGCCATATAAGAAAAATCAGGTGCATATGGATATAGTCATGATGCCTGAGTTACTCTTAAATCTCGTAGAGGAAGGTTCTAGCTCTTAAATGAGAAGTATTCAACTTTTACTCCAGATCTCTTACCCTAAAATGTATTTACTATAAGCAGCGTATTCTCCCCCGGGATCCCATCATTAATTCGTTTTACCAGGAAAGGTTTTGTAACTGCAGATAGCGGCTTATTTTCCCTTAGATTGAGTAGGGATCATTACCTTCGTTATCTACAAGAAGGGATATGAGAAACTTGTTTTCCCAATGTATAAGTAGATTCGAGAAAACAGTAGATTCAAGGAATAAGCCTTAAATAAGGATGTGACGTTCTGAAGTAAATAGAAGATTAGCATGAGCACCGTTGTTACTTTAGTTAATACATCTCCAAGCATCGCTCTTGGGGAGAAGTTAGAGGAGCTAACTGAAAGACTAAAAGAGCTCCTACCCAACTTGGACCTCGCGATAAGTAAATTGAATATTATAGAGAAGCGCTTCTGCAAACCACTCTTACTGAAAAATCCTCAAGAACTAGAAAAATACTTCACAAGCACATTGCCCCTCTTTATGTTCAATCTCGTATCTGCTATGCTACCTCTCTCTAATGGCATATTTATGAAGGTTGAGGAGGAGAAGGATACTTCAATATTGGTAAAATTAAGGGAGTTGGAAAAGGAACTCTTTAAAGAAATAAAGCTCCTTCTTAAAAAAGCTGCTCGCGAGAAAAGAGTTAGTTCTGAACCCATAATTATGGCTCATGCAGCGGCAATAGATTACGATTTATGGTTAATAGATATGATAATAGAGCTTGGATTGCAGGGCTTCGTTGAGAGGATTATAAAGAGGGCAAGTGGAATCAGTGATGATTTCGTTAAATCCCTTTACTCCCTATTCTACGTCATGATGAGTGTTGACGTAGCATTACTAAGTGGCGCGCCCTATCGTAAGGATACACTCGATATCTTAGTTGAACGGTGTTCTCATTATGCAAAGGAAGTTGAGGACTATTTGGATACGCTAATCTTCTTAATCCCTGATGAAGAGTATAGAGCTGTAACAGAATTCCTAAAGAGTGAGGCACATGGCCAAATGCCGGATCGACCTTAAAGGATCCTTTAAACGTGACCTGAGGAAGCTAGATGAATCCATTAGGAGGAGAATACGGAATAAGTTGAAGCTATTAGAAGAGAACCCATATTCGGGGGAACCACTTAAAGGCCCTCTTAAAGGGCTTTATAAAATCGTAGTCGGTAAGTACAGAGTATTGTATCATCCTAGATCCTGCCATGTAACTTTAATAAAGGTAAGGCATAGAGAAAGCGTCTATAGTTACTAATTTGTGTTAACTATCAAGATGAAATGGAGCAACACTCCCACAGGGTGGTCGGGAGGATAATAGCCGTAATGAGCCCAACCGTGCCAGATACAAAAGGCTACAATTTAACACATGAGGACACGGCCCGGGAGAACGGTACCGTAAAAATTAAAGATCTTAAAGGTTAAACATAAAGAGCCGTTATCTGTTTCTTTGTAAAAGAACGAGAGTAAGGTTAACCTAGTGAAATTGTAACAGAAGAATACACGCTCTTTTGGTTTTATCAGTGACTCTAGCAGCTTTACTTCCACCAATGGGGTGTGTGCTAAATATGACCTTTGTCTAGCTGAATAATGTTACTAGATGGTCTTTGAATGTAATTATTTAATCACTAGTGACAAGCATAAGGTAATCACTATAATTTTCTATAGTCTGGTTATATCCCCGTTATTTATTTTGAATACTTTTCCCCAAGTTTCTACTATCTTGTTATTCTTAACGATAACTGAGCTACCGTTGGATAAAGCTATGATCTCTCTCCCATAGCTCAACTCTAAAATGTCGTTAACCTTCTCTTTAGTGTAGTGAACTACGAGACAGAAATTTACTAAGCCTAGTCCTTTATGGAACGACTCCTTCCTGTCTCTAGAACTAAAGAAGCACTTGGATAAAATCAACGCACCAGCCGAATTACCTACAATAAGGCCATTAAAATCCTCTATAAGCCTGTCAATATCCCTCTCCTTAATTTCCCTAAGCAGTAAAAATGGGTCTCCACCCGGAAGATAGATTATATCTACAGAGTTAAATTTCTCTTCTATCTGTGTAAGTGCATCTTCTCTATTCAAGAATATAGATCCAATACCCAGATCCTTAAAGTACTCTCTAATTATCTTCCTATACCTAGCCCCCTTCTTAGGATCCCTTGTAGACCAGGGTATAATTAGAACAGTTTTTCTCTTAGCGCTCCTTAAGAATTTCCTTTTTATTTCAAGACACTCCCTAATCTTTACATCCTCACACTCTAATAGCAGTATCCTATTAGCCACAATTAGACCCCCATGATAGTTATTATAAAAACATAGTTCCCTAGTTTCTATAGCCATTATTTATTGTAAATATATCGGTGGCTCCAAGCCTACTCAGGATTCCAGGATCTCTTAGGCGTAGTAGGACTAGTCCTAGAGGATTTTGGGGAGATGGCTAGGTAGCCGAAGTCCTTATCCATCGCGACTATTACCTTGCTATGGGCTTTAACAACCTCAATAATTTTAGTATCCTCTATGCCTCTACGCTCCAGCATGATACTTTGTACGTCAAACCCTCCTCCTAAGCCTAAACTCCTCCACGGTCTTCACATAGTAAACCCCCTCAATATCCTGACCATATAGCCGTAACAACATAGTTCACAAAGAAGTCTAAATTCACACCGAATCTACCACAGCTCAGCAATATCAGCTTTGGCCGCGGCTATTCCACTATACCTCAAAACGAGGACTTAACCGCTACACCTTAAAGTATAAAATTGACAACTGTTAAAAAAATCGACGATTGTTACATAACTCAAGAATTCCCTCAAAGTCCCTGTGTGCAGGACACTTAAGCTATAGTCCTTAAATATCTTACCTCAAGTATCTTCGAAACTTATATACTACTTGGTATACTTTTCTACTGAGTGGCATAATGTATACTAGTATCAAGCTCAGAATTGAGGCTAAAAAGAGACTTGAGGAGCTACAGGCTAGACTAAGGCTTCGTGGAGTTAAAGCACCCCTCTACGAAATCCTCGAGAAACTCATTGAGCTCGGAGTAGAGCAGGAAGATGCTCTCCTCAGTAAACTTGAACATAGAGTAGGCGAAGAGTACCCTATGTTAAAGCTTCTATACAAGCCTCTTGACTGGGGCGTAGAAGACTCTTCTATAAGAATAGATGAAGTCCTATACGGTGGTAACCATGGCAGTATTCATAGACACAGGAATATTCGTAGCGGCAAGAAATAGGAGAGACGTAAACCATAAAAGAGCAGTAAATCTCCTAAAAGAAGCCATAAAAGGGGACTACGGAGCTATGTACACATCCGACTACATATTCGATGAGGCCGTAACAGTCGCTCTAGTGAGAGCGAGAAAACCTGAAATAGCCATAGACATAGGAAACTTCATACTATCCTCGAGGAAACTACAAATAATACATGTAGACAAGGCAATCTTCAAAGAAGCATGGAAAATATTCGTCAAGTACCTTGGGGGGAAGCTAAGCTTCACCGACGCTACATCAATAGCGATCATGAAAACATACAAGGTGGACTACATCATGAGCTTCGACAAACACTTCGACGGTATAGTCCCCAGAGTACATTAAGCAAAAATTTATAGAGATTTAAGCGATATGTTCAGTATAATTGAAGTCACGATTAGACTACATACAGTTCTCTAATACCGTCTCTAGAGTTCCCTGAATCGTTGCGTGTCTCCTAGCCGACAAGTACCTGTCAAATCTTTGGGATAACTTACTTTTATGGTGTAAACGTCGCTGAATTTTCCTCAACGCCAGAAACTCCCCCCGAAAATTACTCAGCGACGATCCCATATGCACCAAGTTAACTAGAAATCGTATGCAGTTTATTTAACTTAGCCAATTGTTTCACCTCTTTACATGTTAGCTTAAGTTCATAGGACATCACTGAGGGAAAAATAGCATGTAGCTTTAATGACGTGGATACCCGGCTCAGAACTCTATCTAAATAAGGCCCTTAATTTATAGTGTTTTTATAAAATATATCCATGTTATTTGCGAGTACAGCCCAGCAGACGAGACTGTATGGTGATTAATCGAAATTAAGGAAGTCTATAATTTGCCTTAGAGCATACGATGATGCGCTATGGGTTAGTGTATCGATATTTTGCTAAGCTTTAGAACATCTTTATAATACATCTACAGGCTCTATCCTCTTTATATCGGTTTTATCAAAATGTTTGTCAAAACTCACGATACCCTTCATCTTATACTTCTTAACGATATAGTAGTTAATAGCATCATCGAAGTCTAGATTAAACTTTTTCATGACTTCCAGTATGTGGACATCGTCTGTAGGCGATGTGGTTATGATAGCTAGACCTCTAAATGTTGAAAGTAGGGTTAGGAAGAGCTTTAGCTCTTTGATCTTACCATATCTTATCATTATTAATTCGATGGAGTATAAGTTAAAGCGAGATATAGAGGCATCTATTTCCCCTCTTCTAACTTTCTCAAGGAAACCCTCGCACTCTTTATATCTCTCCTGCTCCAGTAAGACTTCAAGGATTATGTTAGCGTCTATGAGTAACATTCTCTCGCCCAGAACTTAAGGGCTTTATGTTGAAGTTCAACTGATGTGACTTTCAAATCCTTCAATAATCCCCTTATATCCTTAACGCTTAGATCCTCTCTTTGGAGTAAATCTATACGATCTATGAAATCCTTAATAGCTAATTCGACTGCGGACTTTAATGATCCCTTTTTATAGCCGAAGATCTTATATGCTCTTTCCTTAAACAATTTCAGTAACTCCTCATCTAATATAACCTTTAATTCACCCATTTTCCCAAACCCCCTTATGGGAATAAGCGAGGATATAAATATTTTATTCCTCCCTATCTAGACGGCTGTAGGGACAAGCTTAGTGAAGATGATGAACCAGAGGTAAGTCCATTCAAGAAAAGCAGAGGAACATACAGCGAGTTTTTCTTTATAATTGTTGAGTATACAACACGAGAATGAGCTACTCTAAGCTACTCCTTGAAAGACTGTATTCGGTGACGACTACCTCCCTGAATGGCAGTATCCTTATCTTGTATTCCCTCTCTTAGCTCCCTTATTTTTTCGAGTATTTCTTTTTCATTCATCCACCTTTAGCCATGAGCCAGTACAAGGAATCATCTCAGTATTCATATAAAATCTCACCTTAAAACGTTACTACAAAACCCACTACGAATATAGTAGAAAAACTATAATTTTATCCAGAACTCGAAAAACACCTAGCACTATAGTATCCATCGAAACCCTCTCTAAAACAGATCTCTACGAAATTCTCGGGAGAGTCTAAGAGGACTCTTGCTTTATTAAGTATCCCTCTTCCAAGCAGGTTCATGGATGAGAGGAGAGAAGTGTAGATCTTGCATTTAAACACTAAGTTACCTATTTTTAAGAATCCGTGAGAGACTCTAAGTTTAATCAGGTAACCGCTGGCAACTCTCCCAACTGCTTCCCTCCCCTTCTCAAAGAGCTGTAAGCCTAACTTCGTGTATTCAGTGAAGGAGAGTAATATGTCGCCGGAAAAACCGGTATCTATTTTAGCCTCTATCCTCGCCGACCTCCTCCTAGTAGGGTTTAATACTTCTACCGTAACGTACGGTGCTGGAGGTTTCTCACAACTGAAGTAGCCGTTTACTCTAATTCTACAAGACTCCAACCTAGCTCAACCTCGCTAACCTCCTCTTCTTTCGACAACCTATCTACTATCCCGTGCTTCGCTCCCGTATCCTCAACGGCTTTAGCTGCTTCTTCCAGAGAGGAGAATACTCCGAGTAATTTCCCATTAGCTATGGCAATATAT
>JALURH010000141.1 GCA_027017025.1 Thermofilaceae archaeon | reverse complement strand
TACTTGGAGGGACAGAGGTAGAGGGGATGAGGGTACCTGGGTATATATGGACACTGATATCATTTACCCCATGGATAATCTACTGGAGTATATCATCAATAGGTATATGGTATGGTTTGGCCTTCGGGTTAGCTGCATCACTTATTGTATATATAGTGGGGATTAAACTAGGGATTCTAAATACTATTAACATATTTTCTCTTGGTTTCTTTGCAGCGACCCCAATATCTCTACTCCTGGGGTTAAGTATTTTAGTTAACTACAGTAACTTCCTGAGCTATCTGACATTATTTTTAGCTTCACTATACACTATCTTTAGGGGAGAGCCATTTACCCTACAGATCTCTAAGATTGATTACCCAAAACCATATTGGGATAATCCACTCTTTCTGAAGATTAACTACATCCTAGCATATATGTGGACGCTAATATTTCTCGTGAATACTGTATTGTCTTTAACCACCTACCCTATCTCCCTAGCACATATTCCATTGGTGATTAGCGGTGTTTTCTTCTCATTTATCTCCCCACCCCTATTGGCTAAGCGTTTCTTCGAGGAACAATTTAGGAAATATCCTGACTGGAAACCTAGGGGAAGAGAGGTGATAATAGTTGGTGCAGGAATAGGGGGTTTAACCTGTGGCGCTCTATTAGCGAAGAAGGGTTATAGAGTTACGGTACTGGAGCAACATTATAGGGTTGGAGGCTACTGTAGCTCCTTCATGAGGGGGAAATTCGTCTTCGATTCAGGTGTTGAATCTATAAGTGGGTTGTGGGAGAATGGCCCAGTTAAATACCTACTAGATGAATTGGGTGTCAGGTGGGAAGATCTATTTGTTAGAACTAGGGAAGCCTACATACTTAATGGAGAGTTTGTGGAGATTCCAGATAGTTATGAGAGACTTATAGAGGTAATGACCCGGAGATTCCCTGGGGAAGCAGATAATATTAGGAGTTTCTTCAAGAGAGTTGAGGAAGTATTCAGAGAGATTTATATGGATGTTGATAAAACGGGTGGAGTCCCCCTACCCCAGCCGCTAATCTATAGGGTTCTAGGGTTTAAGCACTTATTTAATTTCCCAAAGGAGCACCCCCATATGTACCTGTGGATGAATAGATCATTTAAGCAGGTATTAGATCAGTACTTCAGGAACGAGGACCTAAAGAAGCTTCTATCACCACTAGCAGCTTATTTGGGCGTATCCCCCGAGAAGACGTCAGCTATCTCTATGGCTATAATTTATGGGTATTATATAGTTGGAGGCTATTATCCGAGGGGAGGGGCTCAAGCATATGCAGACCTACTAGCGGAAATAATTAGGGAGAATGGCGGGAGGATACTACTTAACCATAGAGTTGAGAAGATACTGGTGAAAAACGGCGAGGTTAGGGGTGTAGTAGCAAATGGTAAGGTTTTCAATGCACCAATAGTGGTGTTCGCTGCAAATGTAAAACAACTACCGAATCTAGTTAATCTCCCCGAGGACTTCATAGAGCAGATTAACGACTTAAAGCCTTCAGTTACCGCATTTATAGTTTATCTCGGGTTAAACCTTGATCTCTCAGATTATCCTCCATTAATAAAGGATTTAGACCAGGGTATAGGGATAGTGATAAATTCTAACTTAGATAAGGACTTGGCTCCAGAGGGTTGTTCATCGCTTGCAATAGTAACCTTGTTGCCTCAGGAAATGTATGATTATTTCAGCAAGAAGGATTCAGCAACGTATCTTGAGAGGAAGAAGAAGTATGCTGAGGAACTAGTTAGGAAGGCTGAGAAGATAATACCGGGTTTAAGGAAAAACATTATTGTTATGGATGCAGCAACACCATATACCTTCGAGAGATACACTATGAATTATCGTGGAGCAATATATGCTTTTGATCAATCAATAGATGCTCCTCCTAGACCCTACTTTAAGACACCAATAAAGGGTTTGTATCTAGCTGGAGCATCAACCTTCCCGGGGGCTGGTGTAGAAGCTGTTACTATTTCCGGGGTAATAGCTGCGAGAGATATAATTGGCTGGGAAGTACGTCCCATAGAGGTTAAGGCTAACTAAAAATTGTGCGGATCTAATTCGCAGTTCTCACGTATTAAGTTATTTTTAATATTATCTAGTTTATTTTCTAGGAATAGCCATTTTTTAGAGGCGATATATATATATTCTTGTCTACATTAATATATTGCCATGGAGATTGGTAAAGAGAAAATAACACTATTATTGCTACTTCTATTATGTGTTTTCCCAATATTTACGCATATAGTTAATGCAAATCCCCAGGGAAACCCGGGTATTCAGCCACTAAATTACGATGATGATGAACCACAATATGAGATATATAAAACAAGGATATATGTTAAGAGAAATATACACTGGGGACTCGTTACGTTGGCGCACATTAATAACTCTGCTTCCTCAACGGTTATGCACTACAGCCGTACTCATTCGTGGACTGTGTATTGTTCATGCCAAATAGCTTCACCTTTAAGTCCAAGTACATACAAATCAACTTTCAGCTCAAGTAGTACTGGAACTATTACGGTATCTTGTGGATGGTCTGAAACTATTACACAAACTATTAGTATTACTGTAGCTCCCAACTCGTACGTGATATTAAAGGCTGGCACAGCTGGGAGAAAGGAGAAGTGGAAGATCGAGTTAGTTAACACGTATACTGGAGAAGTTATCCAAACATGGTATGACATTGTAAAACTGGCTGAGGCACCATACTATGAGACAGTTGAGATATAAACACTATTTTACACTTATTTTCTCCCTAATAGTGATTCTAGTAGCTTACCACTACTTAAAATACGGGTTTGTACCTACCGGGAACGTATCTATTATATCACTGGATGGAGGAGGAGAAATAAGCTTCCACGGGGAGCTCTTGGTGGGGGACGCAGGTAGGCTGGAGAATGAAACCGTAGAAATAGGTTTCTTTAAGGTAGAAAATGGGTTGGGGGAAACGATCACTATCGAGAACATTACTTTCCTACCTAAATCTAGTGGAATAAGATTCTCTACGTATAGAGCTAAGATCCCTCCTAGAACAAGTTCTATGGTGAGAGTAGTAGTTAGGGCTTATAGCCTAGGGAAATATAGTTTTGATAGGGTCCGCGTATGCTATAGGGCGGGGGAGAACCTGGGTTGCGTGGAAACACCTATTAACCTAACTCTAGTAGTTAGGGAGAAAATTGGGATTAAGTCACTAAATGTTGGTTTATTCCTCAAACTTTATCTTAATTTCACTAATTATAGCATAATTCCTAGGGAGGCTAGTAGGGAATACATTAGAGTATGTAATGGATCAGTTATTGCGATTAACTATACACTCGTTAATATAGGTTCTAGCAATATTGTGATTAAGGAGTTAATCTATAACTATAGTGAGGGGGTGGAGAGAGGATCATCGATTTACACTTCAGTGATTTACCCCTACAATGGGTCTATACCATACTATACAGGTTTCCTGAAACAATACGTTAGGTTCGTGAAGCCAGGCACCTACTACATTTATCCACCTAAAATAGTGTATAGCTACATGGATGAGACATATGTTGTAGACGAGAAGATCTCCGTAAAAACTGATGTAGTTGTATGTAGTAACCAGTAGGGAAAGTATTGGTTTCTGGGTAACGTATTTTACTGGAAACTAAAGAAGAAATTAGGGACCATTTTTCCTCAGAGCCTAATGGGATAGATCTAGGATAGTAGGTACTGATTGAAAATAATAGGTACTATATGTTTA